>CAKZYL010000262.1 GCA_937884705.1 uncultured Roseovarius sp.
ATGCCCTCAACCGACCGGATCAAGGCCCAGATGGTGGAGCAGATCGTGGGTGAGCGGACGATCCCCACGCGGCTGCAATTCTCTTTGTCTCAAAGGCTTTACTACGAAGAGCTGATGCACGGGCATCTCTTTTGGGCGCGCAATGACCCGCAGGCCGTTTGGCTTCAAGGTGTGCAGCCCCGGGTCACCTATTTGGTGCATTGGGCGGTCTATGATAGCCAGCTGAATCTGCCCACCGTGTACCTTTTGGAGGTCGAGGACAGTGGCGGCAGCAAGGGCCTGCCCATTGACGGGCGGCGCTGGCCAGAGGTGCAGGCGCATCTAATGGGGCAGGCCTTGGGTGGGTTGAAATTGCTGACGATTGCCAAGGGGTTTGATGAGGCGTTTGACGATCTGCACCCCAAACGCTTGCGACGGCTGCATTTGGGCCCGATGTACTCCCATGCTTTCACCCAACAAAGCGGCCCCATTCGTCAGGTGTTAGAGGAAGCCATGGCACCGGAAGGACAAGACTGGGCACTGGCCTGGACGGATGAGCTTTTGGAAAGCGAGCGCGTTGTGGAAGAAAAATCCGGCTGGTTTGGCACAGTGGAACGCGAGGTGTTTGCGCTCGATCCCTTTTCCGGGCGGGGGGCGGACACCGGCGCGACGCGCATGGTGCGCAGCCTGATCCTGCCTGAGCGGCCCTATCAGGTTCTGGCAGAGAAAGCGCCGTCGGGCTTTGCCAATGTAGACAAATACGTGGTCGGTCAGTCTGGCCGCGTGCTGCGATACTGAGAGGCCGGAAATGACTATTTTTGACAAGATGAGGCAAGGACACTAGTGCCATGAAAAAGCTCATTTTCCTTGGGATAGCGTACCTGGCAGGATGTACGGCTCTGGAACCTGTGGCACCCTCTGCAGATCAGGTGGCTGAGCGGCTTTTGATCGTGGATGAGACCCCGCAGCAGACGCAGGCATGGCTTTTGACGCGCGGCTTCAAGCAGTTGCAGCGCAATGGCTATGGCGGGATCTGGCCAAAGACTGGGCCCTGCTATCAGACTGCAAAAGGCATCAGGTTTCGCTCGCAGACCGTCACGCGGGTGTGCTTTGCCGGCGAACGCGATCCGGCTGTGTTTGTACGCCAGACCAAAGGGATCTACTGGTCCGAGGTCTATCCGCGGGATCTCTCTTACAACGTCTACGCGCCAAGCGGGCTGGGCGGGATATCTGATGAAACGGTGGAGATGCTGAAGCAATGAGCCTGACATCCGATCTTATGGAGCTGCGTGAAGACGACATCGTGAAGCATTACCCGGCGGCGAATGCGATGCTGGCCGGGTTTGATCACAGCCCGCGCATTGGCAAAGCCAAGGAGGTCGCGCCGAAGGAGGCATCTTCTGGCCTTGGCACCCGCCGCCGGTTTCGGACGACTACGCCCGGATTAGTGACGCGACAGGCGGCGCGGGCAGAGGGCGTGCATTTGATCGACACGGTTCTGGCGGCAGATGAGGATGATCCGTTGCCCTCGCCGCTGCAATCCACCGTGCTGCATGCGCTGCGCCGGGCGCTGTCCATTGGCCTTGCGGTGGGAGAGGCGTTTTCCGAGGCCACGGGGATGGCCGACCTGCGCCGCGCGAATTTGGCGGGCTCTTTGGATGCGGCGCGCAAAGGGGAGTTTACCGAGCTTCTGGTCGCTGAAGCTTTGGCTGTTTCTCACGTTTTTGCAAATGCTTGCGCCTTTCTCCTCGCGCCGCACAGCAGTGAGGCGAGCGTCGATCTGGGCGAGGTTGAGGAAGTCCTGACCGACAATGCGCAGCTTTCCTTGCACGGCGCGCTTTGGGAGTTGGATCAGGACATTGCGATGCTAGCGCACGATGACGCGAAACTGGTTGCTGTTGTGGCGGGGTTTGCCGAGGCGCTGATGGCCAAGATTGCCCTACGCGCGGCCAATGCGGCACGGCTTGAGGCGTTCACCGGTGCAGCCTGGCGGGTAGAGGTCGATGACTTCACCATTCGCGGGTTTGAGGCGGTCGCGGGCAAGCAATCAACCACGCTGACCATGAGCTTCAAAGAGCCCCATCAGGTGGTAGGCAACCACATCGCCAAATATCAGGCGCTGAAGCTTTCCAAGATGCTGATGGCCTATGATTTTGAGCGCAAGCTCAACCCGTTTGAAGAGCTGGGCGGGTTCATCTTCACCTTCATGGGCGATGGCAAACCGGGGACGGGGAAGACGACGCTTATCCAGATGATGGCGGGGCTGATCAACAGGTATTGTGAGGTGGCGGGCTATCCGTTTCGCTACGCGAACCTATCCACGGAAAGCATTGATTCTTATCAGGGAAAAAGCGCACAGAACGCGAAGAGTTTTATCAATGGGGTGTTGGATCCGGGCGTGATCGGATTTGGCACGATTGACGATATCGATCAGCTTGCGGGCAAGCGTGGGGACCGTCAGAGCTCTGCCGGTCAGCTGGAGATCACGGCCGTTCTGATGGAGAGCTTTTCGGGCGCGAACACGGTGGTGCGGGGGAACTGCACGTTCGGGATGTTCTCGAACTACCCGGAAAATGTGGATGATGCGCTTAGGCAGAGGGCGGGGGCGCGGTTCCTTGTCGACGGACCGCAGACGCGGGAGGATTACATTGATATCCTCGCGCTGCTCATGGGCAAGAAACATGACATTCCGCTGGGCGCCCATGAGCTCTATGCGGCGCAAGAAATCAAAAAGGCGGTGGCGGCGAGCTTTGACAGCCATGCAAAGCCGCATGAGGAGGGGCTGCTAAGGGTCTATGAACGCGTGGAAAAGAATATCGGTGCTCTCGATACGATTGCCAAGCTGGGGACGTATCTGAAGGGCATCCAGGAAGCCGACGAGCGCTTTACAGGCCGGGCGATCAAGAACATCACGGATGCAGTGAAAGTGCGCGCGATGGATTTCGAGCTGCCGGATGAGTGGATGGAGGAGCCGGAGCTGTTCCTCTTCAAATCGTACGAAGAAAAACGCGGCATGATCGAGGAGCTGCGCCAGCCGATCACCGTGGAAATGGTGATCCAGGAGATCAACCGCTACGCGGACTCGGAATTCCGCTATGCCGATAAATCCGATGAGGCTGCGATTGCGGATGCGGTCAGGGATATGGGCCGGATGGAAGAGGCGAAGCGGCGGTATTTGGAGGGGAAAGGGTGATGCTGCAGTGTGATCGTCTAACGTCTTTGGAGACCGACCATGGCATGTCTTAACTTGTTGGGCGGTAATCTACTCCTGTTTGTCTCAGTTAGCGCTTTTCTCGCTCTGATGGCCTACGCCGGCGTTAAGTGGACAAGTCCCGTTACGCCAGTGTCTTATGTTGTGTTCTTTGTGCTGGCGATCGTGATTATGATCGCAGTAGTTACAGCCACGATCTCGACCACAATGCTGTTTGCCGCGGAGGGCAAAGAAAGCATCTGCTCGCCATTCATTGACCAAGCTATGACTTTCTTCCAGCTGTCGAACTTCGCCACGTTCTTTGGGTGGTACATACTCTTCGAACGTCGCGCCGAGGATAAAGCTAAGAGATGAACCGCCTGATCAAATCCGGCCTCATGTTTGGCAATCTCGTCCATGTGGCGTCCCCGGCGTTGGTGGAGCGGTATAATCGTGCGCTCAAGCATCTGACGGGCAAAGAGACGGCGCTTGAGGATTTCTACATTGATATCTCGGGCTATTCTCCTGAGGTCGGGCATGAGCTGGGCGATCCGCTTTATCTCAATCATGAGGGCGTCAATCGGCAGTTCATTTTGCTCACGACCGAGCAGAAGCGGGCGCCGCTTTTGGATGCGAAATTCTCGACATCGCGGTCTATCCTAAAGCAATTTATAGAGAAAAATGAACCCGCGCTCTTTGCGCTGACCGCGCGGGATGCGGTCGCGGGGGAGTTGGTGAATTCTGTTTTTGCGCTCAATTCGGCGGCCAAACTGCTCGATATTCGACGCATCACTGTGGAAGCGGACACGACAAACGGGCGCATTCGGCGGGCGGAGGAACTGGATGCCAAAGTGGATCGGTTTCTGAATGTGGATGACGCGTGGTTTGATGACGTGCTGATCGCGGAAATGATAGAAATTGCCGGGGAGACTGGGGATATCTTGCGCAATCCTGTTGTGCTTGAAGAGATGACTTTTGAGCAACGCAACTTCTGGACAGCGCATTTTGGCGGGCTTTACGTGTTCCAGGATCTGGAACTGCCCGGAGCCATTGCGGTTGGAGACAAAGCCGCGCTCGGCGAGCTGCCGGTCGAATATGTGTTTGACCTCTCGGACCGCAACCGCGTGGCCAATTACCTCGACGTGAACGGCCTTGTTGAACCCATTGTAAAGGCGCGGGGAATTGACGCTGCGGCCGTGCTTCGTCAGAAGATGGACTTCATTTTGGTGAATGCTTTGGCGGGCGAAGGCGTCGCGCTGACCGATCGGTCAAAGAGCGATATGCGCAGGTTGGCCCGAGTGCATGCACAGAAGCTCCCGGAAGAGTTTCATCTTCTTGGCGCGTTGGTGAATTGGGCCGAAAACAACGGGGCATGGCCGACGATCACCGCTGAAAGCCCGGCCTATTTCTATACCTTGCGGGCGGCGGATCATGCGGACGCGGATCTGGTCAATATGCTTTTGTCAGAGCTGGCGCCCAAGGATTTCCGACAACTGTTCATTTGCCACAAAGAGCTTTTCTACGCCCACTACATGACCTGGCCTGACGCGAAAAAAGACTACGTTGTCAGATACCTTGAGCGTGAATATCAGGTAGACAAAGTGGGCGCCCGCGAGGCACTCTTTGGCCATGAGCCCGCGATGGCCGAGGAGCCTAAATCAGAAATTGACGCGATGGTGGATTTGGTGGGGCCCTGGGGGCCTGTGAAACGGGCCAGATGACGGGTCAGATGATGAACCTGAGAGACAACCAGCGAAAGATACGAGGTGACACATGGTAGCCTTTGCGCGCCTTGCGATATTCGGCTTCATAGCGCTGACCATCATCTATTTTTGTCTGTCGATTTATTCGCGCGCTGTGCGGAAGGGCAAATTAGAGGAATGGTGGGAAGAAGAAGGACAACCCGGCGACCGGGAGGAATACATCGCGGCTGGATTGCGCCAATATGAAGGGTCACTGAGGCGCAAACTGATTTGGGGCGTCTATGTGGTGCCTATCATGGCCATTGCTGCGATCATTTACTTCACGAATTTCCACTGAAGGGGATGTCGATGGCGTATGTGAAATGGGCCTTTCGGATCGTGGGCTTGGTGCTTTTGGTGGCGTTTTTTCATTACACCTTGCCACAGACCGACATCGCGCGTGTTACCGACACCTACGAAAAGCGGATTGATTTCGGAGAAAACTCGATCTTTTGGGCCGCGCCTGACGCGGGCAATGCGGACACTCTGAACAACCGAGATGTGTTTTTCATCCAGGCGGTGCGCACCAATGGGCGCGTCATGGTCTATCGCAACGAGGACACCGGCTGGGGTTGGCCGCCCTATTTCAAGTTCGACACATCAAATCTGCAGGCAGAGGCGTCTGATCTGAAGTCGACGGCGGAGGCGCCGAAATGGGTGGCGATCCGGCACTATGGCTGGCGCAATGAGTTTCTATCGATCTTTCCAAATGCTGTTGGCGTTTGGGAGGTGTCGGGGCCTGACGCATCCAAACCTGTGCCGTGGCTGAACATTGCGATCTTAGGGACTTTTGCAATCTTCCTGCTGGGCATACGTGCAGTTTGGCGGCGCTTTAAGGCGCGGCAGATCGATCCGATGGTCGAAGATATTGGCGAAGGTCTGGACGCGGCAGGCCATGCGGTGGCTGCCAAACGCGGCAGGATAAGAGCTTGGCTGGATACGTGGAAGCCAAAGCATAAGCGGTAATTCTGGCAGACAGCGGGTGTTCGGGGGGTGTGTCGCGTCTGATCTTCCTCGATGGCCTGCCGCAGAACGGACGTTCGTTCAGGGCCTGGCTGGCGAAGACGCTTTGACGCGTTGCACCGCTGACCAATCGGAAAACCCGCCGCCTTTGGTTTGAAAGGAAAGCGGCGGGTCGGATTATGCGATCACATCAGTTCGTCACAGGCGCCGACGAGGAGAATTTAGGGATTGTGTTGGTGGAGGCCTCTTTGGGCTCCATGCCGCCCCAATTGCCCTCGGCGATGGTGATGTTTCCGGGAATGTCTTCCTCCCAGAAGCCCACGACGACAGGCGTGATGTTGAGGTAGAGTTTGTCATCGACAATGCGCCACAGGTTGGGGTTGCCGGGCACTTTGCCGCCCTTGGACACCCCGTAAGCGCAATGGCCGTCATATTGAGGCGCAAACCGATCTGGGTCGGCCAAAAATGCGTCGCGGTTTGCCTCGGAGGAGAAGGCGAACGTGGCTCCATTGTAATCGGCTGTAATGTCAGAGCGTCCTGGAATGCCTTCGGGCTGCGCCTCTCCGACGGTAGATTGTTCCAGGCCGAAATATGCTACAACGTCATAGCCGGACACGGCAAAACCCGTCTCATCGATGTATTGCGGTCCGGCAAAGGCGGCACCGGTCAGCATGGCGAAGGCGGCGGTTGTGGTGAGAAATTTCATGAAAGCGCTCCGTTTGAGTAAGTCGATACACGTGCGATATGACCAGTGGCTTCGTGTAAAGATAGGGGGTTAACCGACCTGTGAAGACATAGGCGAAAATTGTGAGTGAGCGGAATAGCGCCAGACGTGACTTTTGGGCATAGTCACATGGTCTGACATTCTTGTTACTCTGTCATCACATATCTGGATGTGGGGGATGCAAACACCCTACTATAAGCAAGCCGCGAGGTACGCGTGGCCTAACCGTGAAAAGGAAACCAACATGGCGATAGATCCCAAAAGCATTGCAGTCGCTGGCGCCGTCGCAGCCGCCCTGACCGCTTCTATGACAACCACTGTGCACGCGCAGGCCAAAGAGAAATGCTATGGCGTTTCCCTGGCAGGCGAAAACGATTGCGCGGCTGGCGCTGGCACAACCTGCGCAGGCACCTCGACCGTTGACTATCAAGGCAACGCGTGGACGCTGGTCGATACGGGCACCTGTTCTGAGATTGATCTTCCGGCCATGGCAGATGGCACAGCACGTGAGGGATCCCTGGAAGAGTTGGATCGCGACCTGCCCGCATAAGCTATTTTCTGATCCTGCAGAGTGCAGGATCAGATCCGCCACCCAGGAGGTTTGACATGCTGGACGCCCAGAACCACCGTCACACGGATTTGCCCAATGCGCCCGGTGTAGGCTACAAGGCAAAGCATTTTTCAGACCTCCTCGAGGCCCCCGGCGATGTAGCCTGGCTTGAGGTGCATGCGGAAAACTACATGGGTGCAGGTGGCCGACCGATTGCTCAATTGGCGCATCTGGCCGAGCTTTTTCCGATCTCTGTGCACGGGGTCGGGCTTTCCATCGGGGCCGAAGGGCGGCTTGATCCCGAGCATCTGGCGCGATTGAAAAAGCTCTGCGCATGGGTGAAACCGGCGAGCTTTTCAGAGCACCTGGCCTGGTCGACCCATGACACATCCTTTTTGAACGATTTGCTGCCGTTGCCTTACACTGAGGCCACGTTGACCCGTGTTGCCGATCACATCGATGAGGTGCAGGAAGTTGTGGGGCGGCGGATGCTCTTGGAAAATCCGTCGTCATATCTGGCCTTTGACGAAAGCACGCTGTCTGAGACAGAGTTTTTGGAGGCGTTGGCCAAACGCACGGGATGTGGCCTGCTGCTGGATGTGAACAACGTCTTTATCAGCGCAACCAATCTCAACATGGATGCGAAATCCTACATCGACAGCTTCCCGCTTCAGCATGTGGGAGAGATGCACCTGGGCGGACATGACGAAGACGAAGATGATCACGGGGCGCCTTTGCTGATCGACAGCCACGGCGCCGAAGTCGCCAATCCTGTGTGGGAGCTCTACGGTTATACCATCGCCAAAGCTGGCCCACGCCCGACCCTGATCGAATGGGACACAGACGTGCCGGATTGGCCGGTTCTTCGGGCTGAGGCCGCGCAGGCCGCGCGCTATCTGCAACCTGCCCACGTCTGACACCATGGCCGTCTCACAAACCAGTTTCACCGACGCGATCTTTGATCCGACGGCACCTCGGCCCGATGGTCTGAGTGATGGTCAGGGACAGGCCGCAGGGCGACGGTTTGATGTCTACCGCAACAATGTCATTGCCTCGTTGACCGAGGCGCTGCAAGCCGCGTTCCCGGTGATCGAAAAACTGGTGGGAGAGGCGAACTTCAAGGTTTTGGCGGGCGATTTTGTCCGTGCGCATCCCCCGTCATCCCCGTTGATGATGTTTTACGGGGCCGAGCTGCCCATTTTCCTAAAGAGCTATGGCCCGGTTTCCTCCATTCAATACTTGCCGGATGTGGCCCGTCTGGAGACGGCCATTCGCGAGAGTTATCACGAAGGCGATGCCGTTCCGGCTGATCCGGCTGTCTTTGGCAGCTTGAGCCCTGAGGCCTTGATGGCATCGAGGCTGACATTGGTGCCATCCGCGCGCTTGGTGCGGTCGGCCTGGCCCATCCATGCCATCTGGCGCTTTAACCGCGAAGACGGCGCGCCAAAGCCGGAGATGACCCCGCAGGATGTTCTGATTGTGCGACCTAACCTCGATCCGCAACCACTTTTGTTGCCGGCGGGTGGCGGGACCTTTGTGGCCCGTCTGCTGGCGCGGGACACGCTCCGCGATGCTTTGGACGCTGCTGCACAAGAGTTCGGGGATTTTGACCTGACCCAGACATTGACCCTTCTTATCAGCAACGCCGCCATTCTCGACATTGGAGACACGACATGAAAAAGATCCTTCATTTGCCAGAGGCGGCTTTTGCCTGGCTTGAGCCTGCGACCATTCCGGTGATGACAACTTTGGCTCGCTTCGTTTTTGTGGCGGTCCTTTTCATGTATTTCATCAATTCCGGTCTGACCAAGATACCGGACGGCTTTGGCAACCTTTTTTCGCCTAGTTTCAATGCTTTCGCGCAGATTTATCCAAAAGGTGCCGAAGCTTTGAGCTATGACATCACGCAAGCCAGCGGATTTCAAAAGGCAGTCATATTGGCCGGAACCTGGGCGGAGTTCATCTTGCCCGTGCTCATCTTGGTGGGGCTTTTCACCCGTGCTGCGGCCTTTGGCATGATCGGATTTGTTGTCGTGCAAAGCGTCACGGACGTCGTGGGACATGGGGCAGAGGTCGGCGCATGGTTCGACAACCTGTCGAATGCTGCAATTTTGGACCAACGCGCATTCTGGGTGTTTGTGCTGCTTTACCTCGTGTTTCGTGGAGGAGGGCCGTTCTCTTTGGATCGGGTCATTTTTGGCGCAACATCTGAGCGAGCAGTCGAAGCACCGGCGTGAAAGAGAGTTTGGTGAAGTGGTGGGCGACCTTGGATCGACTTCCGCTTCCGTAAACCATTGATTTTACTGCGTCCTTTGGGTGGGCTGATTGCAAATTGCCCCACCTAAGTGGCCCACTTGTGTCCCACCTGTCAAGCATCATAGCTGGAACAGCCAGACCAACACATGGTTCTGCTACGCACATCGCAGGCAAATTGGCGTCAAGTCAGACGCACATGTGTTCCATAGACTGAGTCACATCTTTACAACACGTTTGTTACAGGCGGACGTAGAGACCGAATGGGCACAGTTCATTTTAGGCCATGCGCGGTGGGGGGTTATGCATCAGACCTATGCAAAAGATGGGTAGAGAGATTACTTCTGCGCCTCTTCGCTTGGGCCAATCGGACGCCAGCTTAGTCAACGAATGCGCTTGATCCTACAGGAATAGTTCCGCCGCGCAGCCAGCAATGCCAGCTACCGAACTGCATCAATCCAGCAATCCAAGACCCAAAGTACCGTGCTTCGTATTCATTGAAGCTGTGCGAGTATCACACGGATCTCGTGATCAGGAACCCGACATCAGTGCTTGAAATCACCGTGCATGGGAAACCCTGCATCGGGCACGGCAAGACGCTCCAAGATATTGTTGGAACATCCACGCCCTGAGAAGTGTCTGGTGCAGACGCTGGTACGGTTTGGCCCTTGA
>CAKZYL010000263.1 GCA_937884705.1 uncultured Roseovarius sp.
AAACTGATGGTCGCGCATATCACGCGCATCGCGTCCCTCTCCCCCCATTTGCTGCACGACATGGGGTTTGTCGATCAAGCGGATCCCACGGCTCCCACCACCCAAGTTCTGCGCAGGGGGCCCCTGATCTTGTCCATCCAAAGGGGACCTTATGGCGCAGAGCCGATCATCACGGTCACCCGGGACAGTGACGAGCCTATTGACAAAACCTAAGCCCAGGCGCAGCGTCTGCGCATGACCCACCAAGTGAAAGACCGGCGCATTGGCCGCCGCGCGGAGCGCACAAACCTGGTCGACTAGACCGGGTCTTACCCCATCGCGTTCTCCCTCTCACTTGGATTTCCAAACATGCCCGACACCCTTGGCCTCCGCGTCGCCGTTGATATTGGTGGGACCTTCACCGACACGGTCCTGATGGACGGTGGGGAGACCATCCTCGCCACGACCAAGACGCCCACAACCCCTCAAAACCCTACCCTTGGCGCCCTGGATGGCGTGCGGCACGTCATGACCCAAGCTGGGTGCGACTGGGCACAGGTCACAGGCTTCGTGCATGGCACGACACTGGCCACCAACGCGCTGATTGAACGGCGCGGGGCCAAGGTCGGCACGATCACCAATGAAGGCTTCCGCGATATCCTCGACATCGCCTATGAGCGCCGCTACAGCCAATACGACATCAACCTGCAAAAACCCGATCTGATCGTCCCCCGCGATCGCGCCTGGACGGTCGCAGGGCGCATGGATGTCCGAGGCCAGGAGATCACCCCGCTTGATGAGGCGGCCGTGCCAAAGCTGGTAGAAGCGCTGCGAGAGGCCGGGATCGAGGCCATCGGCATCTGCCTTCTCCATGCCTATGCCAACCCCGCCCATGAACAACGGCTGCGAGAATTGCTGCACAGAGAGATGCCAAGCCTCAGCATATCGCTTTCCCATGAGGTCAGCCCCGAAGCTCGCGAATTCGATCGCCTCTGCACCACCATCGCCAACGCCTACATTCAACCTCTGATGTCCGACTACCTCGCTGATTTCGCTCAACGATTTGCGGCAGAAGGCATCACGTGCCCGATCTTGATGATGACAGCGGGCGGCGGCATGACCACTCTGGAAACTGCCGCGGCTTTGCCCATCCGCTTGGTGGAATCCGGCCCTGCCGGAGGCGCCATCCTCGCTGCCCGCGTCGCGCAAGGGGCAGGGGAAACCGATGTCCTCTCCTTCGACATGGGCGGCACCACGGCTAAGCTTTGCCTCATCGACCATTACCGCCCCCAAACCGCGCGCAGGTTCGAAATTGCCCGCGCCGAGCGTTTCATCAAAGGCTCCGGCATGCCCGTCCGCATCCCTGTGCTTGAAATGATCGAGATCGGCGCAGGCGGCGGCTCCATCGCCTCAAGTGATCGGCTCGGCAGGATCCAGGTCGGACCTCAAAGTGCGGGAAGCGAACCCGGTCCCGCAGCCTTTGCCAAAGGCGGCACGCACCCCACCGTGACCGATGCCGACATCCTACAAGGTTTGATCGAACCCGCCAGTTTTGCCGAGGGCCGCCTGACCATCGATGTCCCTGCAGCCGAGAAAGCGCTTCAAACCCACCTGGGTGACGCGGTGGGTCTCTCAGCGCGGGAGGCTGCCGCCGGGATCAGCGAAATCGTCGATGAAAACATGGCTGGTGCCGGCCGCATGCATGCCGTGGAATCAGGCAAGGATCTGGGCAGCCGCACCATGATCGCCTTCGGTGGCAACGGCCCTCTGCACGCGACCCGTGTCGCCCGCCGCGCCGGTGTGAAACGGATCATCATCCCCAAAGACCCCGGCGTTGGATCCGCCGTCGGGTTCCTCTACGCGCCCGTCTCTTTCGAGATCGTCCGCAGCCGCTACACCACGCTCGACAGTCTCGACCCCGCCGACCTCAATGCCTTTTTCAACACTATGATCACTGAGGCCGAATCTGTCGTCCGCGCGGGCGCCCCAGACGCAATTTTGCAGTGCAAGAGAAGCGCCTTCATGCGCTATCAGGGGCAGGGTCACGAGATTGAAATCCTCCTGCCAGACCGCGACCTGACTGCAGAAGATCTCGCCACCCTCACCATCGCCTTTGAGGCCGAATACCGCACCCAATTCTCCCGGTCTGTCCCCGGAATGACCATCGAAGCACTCAACTGGTCCGTCCGCGTCACCAGCAAGACCAACCCCCTACGAGACGCGCCCCGAAAGGGAGCGACGAGTGCTCCCTCACCCGCGCGTCAAACCACCATCCTCTGCGACGTCACCGGCACTCACCGCCAAGCCGACATCCACGACCGCGCCATGCTGACACAAGGCGCGCGCATCCTCGGCCCGTCGCTCATCATAGAGCCGCAAACCACCACCTATGTCAGCGCCGATTTCATAGCTGAGGTGGCCCCCGACGGCACACTGATCCTCACCCGCAAGGAGGGCGCATCATGACCCCGTCCAAGACCCGTCTGCAAGTCATGTGGAACCGCTTGCTCGCGGTCGTCGAAGAGCAGGGTCAGGCCCTGATCCGCGCCGCCTTCAGCCCCATCGTTCGCGAAAGCGGGGATATCTCCGCGGGTATCTTTGACATACGAGGGCGTATGTTGGCTCAGGCCGTCACTGGCACACCGGGCCATATCAACACCATGGCCGAAGCCGTGATCAACCTGATGAAGCGCTTCCCGACCGACGCCATGAGCCCCGGCGACATCTACATGACGAACGATCCGTGGCTCGCCTCCGGGCACCTCAACGATTTCCTGCTCCTGCAACCCGCCTTCCACAAAGGCCGCGTTGTGGGCTTCACCTCCTGCACCTCCCACCTCGCGGATCTGGGCGGCAAGGGCATGGGGCCCGAAGGCTCCGACGTCTTTGACGAAGGCCTTCTCATCCCGCCCTGCAAACTGGTTTCCGAAGGCGAACTCAACGTCTTCCTCATGGAGATCGTCGCCGCTAATTCCCGTGAGCCCATCGCCAATGAGGGCGACATCTACGCGCTCATCGCCTGCTGCGAAACCGGTGTCGCGCGCCTCACTGGCATGATGGACGAATTTGGCCTCGATGACCTGAACGCGCTGTCGGACTACATCATCGACACGTCCCGCCAGGGCACGCTCGATGCGATTGCCGAGGTCCCAAAGGGCACCTACCACAGCACGCTCCAGGTCGACGGATACGACGCGCCAATCACGCTCAAAGCCGCCCTCACCGTGGCCGACGATCACATCCTTCTGGATTTCGACGGCACGTCTGGCTGCTCTGACAAAGGCATCAATGTGCCGCTCAACTACGCCACCGCCTATTCCGTCTTCGCCCTGCGCTGCATCATCGGCGCCGACATTCCCAACAACGCCGGCTCACTGGACCCCTTCCGCGTCACCGGCCCAGCGGGCTGCATCCTCAACGCGCAACCGCCATCCCCAGTGGCCATGCGCCACTCCATCGGACAGATGACGCCGGATTTGGTCTATGGCTGTCTTAGCCAGGCACTGCCGACGCGCGTCCCGGCTGAAGGCGCCTCCTGCCTCTACGACGTGCCTCTGCGCCACACCCCCGAAGCCGCCCGCGACGGCGGCCAGACCTTCGCGCTGGAGCTTGTCTACAATGGCGGCACTGGTGCACGACCCGCGAGCGATGGGCTATCGGCGACAGCCTTCCCAAGCGGCGTCTGGGGCTCTCAGATTGAGCCCACCGAGGCCACCGCCCCCATCCGTATCAATCGCCGAGAGTTGCGTACGGACAGCGGCGGGGCAGGGCAGTATCGTGGCGGGCTAGGGCAGCACATCGAAATGGTGTCGAGCTCCGGCGAGGATTTCCTCGTCTTCCTCTCCGTCGAACGCGTCCGTTTCGCCGCCCAAGGCCGGCATGGGGGCAGGCCGGGTGCCAAGGGCCGGATCCGGATCGGTGCAGACGGCAAAGACCTGCCCAGCAAAGGCGAATTCCGCGTGCCAGGTGACACGCCCCTCATCCTCGAGACCCCGGGCGGCGGTGGCTTTGGTGACCCAAACGCGCGTTGCCAGGACGCTCTGGCGCGGGATGTGGACCACGGCCTTATCTCCCCCGAGCATGCCCAAAAGCACTACGGACGAAAGGACAGCACATGATCCCGCCGCTCCCCCATGTGGCCGAGATGGCCGCCTACGCTCTGGCCGATCTCACCGCGCCAGAGGGCAAGCGCCTCATATCGCTGTCGCAAAATGAAGCCCTGCGCGGCCCCAGCCCCAAGGCCATCGCCGCCATGGAAGCGGCAGCGCGCGGGGGTCACCTCTATCCAGATCCGGATTGGACCGCCCTGCGCGAAACCCTCGCCGAGGTCCACAATATCAACGCCAATCAAATCCTCTGCGGCGCCGGATCCCTCGATCTCATCGGTTGCATCGCGCGGGCCTACCTGGCCACGGGTCTCGCAGCGCTTGCCCCCGCCCATGCCTATCCGTTCTTTGGCAGCGCCACCCGCATGACAGGTGCGCGCTTCGACATCGCGCTTGAGACCGATCTGCACGCCAATGTCGATGCCCTGCTCGCGGCAGTCTGCCCCGAAACCCGCATCGTCTTCCTCGCAAACCCCGGCAATCCCACCGGCACGCGCCTGCCGCGATCCGAAATCCTGCGTCTGCGCGACGGCCTCCGCGACGACATTCTCTTCGTCTTGGACGAAGCCTACGGAGAGTTCGCCGATCACCTCTCCGAACCGATGTTCGATCTCGTCTCGCGCGGTGATACGGTTATTCTGCGCACCTTTTCAAAGGCCTACGGCCTCGCCGGAGCACGCCTGGGCTGGGGCGTCTTCCCGGATGCCATCGCACAGAACGTGCGCAAACTGCTCAACCCCAACAACGTCACAAAGGCGAGCCAGGCCGCCGCGCAGGCCGCCGCTGAAGATCAGGTCTGGATGCGCGAGACCTGCACACAGACCGCAACACGCCGAGACGCCTTCGCGGGTCGCCTGCGCGCGTCAGGTTTTTCTCCAATCCCCAGCTTCACCAACTTCACCCTCATCCCCTTCGCCTCACCTGAGGCAGCGCAGAGCGCGGACGCCTTTCTGAAATCCCAAGGCGTGTTCCTGCGCCCGCAAGCAGGGGCCGGGCTGCCCCATTGTCTGCGCGCGACAATCGGTGTCGCGGCGGACATGGACATTGCCGCGTCTCTGCTGGAGACTTGGGCAGCAAGGAGGGCCGCGTCATGAAAGACATCGCGCAAGACAGCCGTGGTGGTGCGCGTTTTGGCGTGTTCGTGCCATTCACCAACACCAATCTGGAGCCCGACATGATGCTGATGCGCCCGCCCGGCGTGTCGCTCCATTTTGCGCGGCTCGGCGGCTATGACGCTGATGAGATCCCCGATGAAGATCAGATGGCGGGCCTGGGCGAGGCGGACATGGACGAGCCCCTGCGCCTCATCCAAGGCGTCAAGCCGGATGTCGTCTTCTACGGCTGCACCTCGGCCACGCTGACCCACGGCCCAGCGTTTGATCGGGATCTCTCCGCCAAGATCAGCGCGCAAAGCGGCGCGCAAACGGTCACCGCCGCAAGTGCCTTGGTCCATGCGATCAAAAGCCTCGGAGCGAGGAAAATCGCTTTCGCCTCGCCCTACTTGCCCATGATCAACGACCAGGCAATCGCCTTCCTCAAAAGCGAAGGCATCGACACCGTCAGCCGCGTCGATGTAGACGGCACGCTTGACAATGAAGGGCAGGGCGCGCTGACCCCCGATGACGTCGAAGCCCTAGCCCTGCGCGCCGACGCGGCGGACGCAGAGGCCGTTGTCCTCTCCTGCACCGACATGCGCTCTGTTGAGGTGATCGCGCGGCTTGAAGCCAAGCTTGGCAAACCGGTGGTGACCTCGAACCAGGCCATGGTGTTCCAAGCGGTGCAAATGCTGGGCCTGCCTTCCCCGGGCCCACAATTCGGACGCCTCTTCGAAAGGGTCCACGCGTGAACCGGCATCTCAACCCTGTGGCGGCATCCAGCTCCGCCCAGTTCGAACGGATCGCCGATTTCGCGCTCGACCCCAAGCTCGCCATCCCTGACGACGCCCTGCGCCACACCGCCACGCTGCTCATCGACACGCTTGGCGTCGCCGCCGGGGCCACGCGGCTTGAAGTCGGCCTGATCGCCCGCGACTATGCGGCCGACTTTCACCTCGCGACCCCAGGCAACACCGCGCCCATGCTCTTTGATGCCCGTGTTGTCAGCCAGCCCGGCGCCGCCTGGGCCCTGGCCACGCAGATCGATAATCTCGATGGCCATGACGGCTTGATGGAAACGAAGGGCCATATCGGCTGCGCGGTTGTCCCTGCGCTCTTTGCGCTGGCCGAGCGCTATCCCGAACTGTCCGGCCCAGACGCCCTGCGCGCCATGGCCATGTCCTATGAAATCGCCGCGCGCGCCGGGCTGGCACTGCACGCCACCGTCACCGATTATCACACGTCGGGCGCATGGAATGCCATCGGCGTGGCTGCGCTTGCCTGCCATTTGGCGGGTTCAGAGCCGGAGATCCTCCGCCACGCCATGGGCATCGCCGAATACCACGGCCCCCGCAGCCAGATGATGCGCGAGATTGACAACCCGACGATGCTTCATGACGGCTCCGGCATGGGCGCGTTGGTGGGGCTCACATCCGCCTTTCTGGCTGAGCGCGGCTTCACCGGCGCGCCCGCCATCACGGCTGAGGCGGCGGATGTGGCGCAGTTCTGGGAGGATCTCGGCACGCGATGGACCGTGGCCGAGAACTACATCAAACCCTACCCGATCTGCCGCTGGGCCCACGCCGCCATTGACGCCGTCAGACAGGTGATGGACGACCATGGCCTCACACATACAAACGTTGCTGCGCTCAAAATCCGCACCTTTGACGAGGCCGCTCGTCTGTTCGCCGATATGCCCGCCAGCACCACAGAGGCGCAGTATTCCATGCATTTCGCCGTGGCCACGATGCTGCGCTACCGCGAGCTCGCCCCGCGCCATATCGAAGGCGC
>CAKZYL010000264.1 GCA_937884705.1 uncultured Roseovarius sp.
GCCTTTGCCTTTCACACTGACCCGCATTGGCGATGCCGAGGCGCCGGCGATTATCGCCGCAGCCGTCTATGCCGGTCACCGGTATGCACGAGAGCTGGACACAGAGATTGATATAGATGTGCCCCTCATGCACGATCGCGTCGATGTTGGCGCACAGCCGGGTGTCGTTGCACCCGCCCGTTGGAAATAGAGGAGACCACCACACTATGTCATCTGCTATGCCATCTCAGGAATATCTCGACACGCTGGTGCAGTACTACGAGGAAGAAGTGGAAGGCGAAGCGTATTTCGCGGAGGCCGCCAAGGCCTATGATGATCCTCTGGTGCGCGAAAAATTGGAGCTTTTGGCGGAGTGTGAACGTCACGCGGCGGAGTCGGTTGAGCCGCTCGTACGCAAATACGGCCTAACGCCCCACAGCGCGGCGTCCCTGCAGGAAAGCGGGCGCAAGGATGCTCAGAACACCGAAGTGAACTGGGTCAAAATGGTCGAAGGGATGAACAAAACCTATCCTGGCTATTTGGATGATTTCAAAGGGTTGGAGGCCCTTGGACCGGCCGAAGATCAACAGCGCCTCAACTTTCTGACAGAGCATGAGGTGGCGGCGATTGAGTTTCTGCGCCTCGAAGCGATTGATCCCGCCGACAGTGTGGGGCCTTTGAAAGACTACCTAGCGACGGACCCAACGGAATGGGTCATCGCAGCGGAATGAGACTGATGCTGCGCCTTTCTTTGCTTCTGTGCCTGATGGCCGGCGGCGCGCATGCCGACAGCGAACCCGTGGCAGAGCCAGAGGCGAAGGCCGTGGAATGTGATACCTGTCTGGCCCGGCAAAACGGCAAACGCGCGCTGCGGGCTTACCTTGCCGAAAAGCGCGCGAAAGAAGAGGCTGACGCGAAGAAAGATGAGTGAGACACCAAAATCTGCGGGATATTCCATGCCCGCCGAATGGGAGGATCATGCCCGCACCTGGATGATGTGGCCCTGCCGTGAGGTCGTCTGGCCCGACATGGAGGCCACGCGCCGCAACTACCGCGATGTCGCCCACGCGATCCGGGATTTTGAGCCGTTGACCATGGTCGTGCGGCCTGAGGATAGGGATGGCGCGCGCAATCTTCTGGGCTCGGACATTGAGCTTATGGAGCATCCCATTGACGACAGTTGGGCTAGGGATGCAGGCCCGAACTTTCTGAAAAATGACAAGGGTGAGCTTGCGGGCCTGGCGTTTGAGTTCAACGCATGGGGTGGCAAGTATGACCCCTATGACGGCGACAATGAGGTGGCTGAGGCGATCCTTGATGCGACCGGGGTGAAGGCATTTACCTCTAAACTTATTGCTGAAGGTGGCGGGCTTTCAGTTGACGGGGAAGGGACGCTTATCACCACGGAAAGTTGCTTTCCCAATGCCAACCGCAATCCCGACTGGACCCGCGATCAAATCGAAGAAGAGCTGATGAATACCTTGGGCGTTGAAAAGGTGATCTGGCTGCCCGGCAATGTGGAAGAAACCGAAACCGATGGCCATGTCGACGGCGTCGCGGGCGTCGCCGCACCCGGCGTGGTGCTCGTGCAGAGCAATGAAGACACGGACCACTATTGGCGTCACATCCACGATGCCAATGTGGCAGCGTTGGAGGGTCAAGCCGATGCGAAAGGCCGGGAGATAAAGCTCATCAAAATGCCGGATGCCTGGACTTTGCAAACCGGCGTCGAGGGCGAAGAGTTCTGCGACAGCTATGTGAATTTCTACATCTGCAATGGCGGCGTGATCATGCCGCATTACGGCATTCGCGAAGACGGCATGGTGGCGGAAATCCTGCAGGACGCTTTTCCCGGGCGGCGCATCTCACAAGTGCCTATTCCGGATATCGCGGGCGGTGGCGGTGGCATTCACTGCATCACGCAGCAGGAGCCGGTTGCCGGGTAAATCCAGGCAGGCTTGGGGCGACCAAGCGGGCCTTTGACCTGCAAAGATGAGATGCTAAAGTCCTTAGCCTCAGCGAGGCAATTCTATCGCGGACCTTGCCTCGGGCATGAGCGCCATCTTCATGCGTATGTGTCCAAAGTCTCGCCTCGCAATTCCTCTGACCTCATGGCGTTGAGATCAGCCTGAGCTTGCGCAAGTTGCGCATCGGCCATCGCCGCGACGTTCCGATCTGCCGAAGACGGCTCTGCCGGGGCTAGGGCCGCGGCTTTGACGATCATCATTTTGGCGATGGTGGCTTCGGGATTGTCGGGGACAGGAGAGGCGTCAATCAACACCTGACCGCCCACCGCATAGCGCTGACCATCGGGCCCGGTTTGATAGCTATAGGTGGGGGAGGAGGCGTAAGGCCCGCCCACGCGCTTATGGGCTTGTTCGTGATCGCGCACCTCACGATCGCGCGCGCGCAGTTGATCCACGACGGCGCGCTCTTCCTCGCTCAACCCATCGGCACTGCGTTGTGTCCCACGCGTCGTGTTCTCGGCTTCCGTAGCATTGGCCGGATTAACCTTGGTGCCGTCGCTTTCTGCCCGAATACGGGCCGCCATTTCGGATTGTTTGGCCCTGATCAGGCCAAACATGGCGCTCTCTTGCGGCGCTCTGACGAGGATATCGGCGTCAATGTCCATACCGCTCGGAGCGCTATCAGCCAGGTGTTAACGAGTGGTTGACGCAAGACTTCACGAACGAGCGAGGAGCGCTCAGGTCACAAACTGCAGAACGCCGCATCAAGCCCCTCTGCCACCTGATCCACGTCTTCCATAGACAGACACAGCGGCGGCACCATGCGCAGCGTCGATTGGAACGGGCCAGACTTCGACAGTATAAGACCAGCATCCCGGCAAGCCTCAAACACCGCCGCCGTTGTGTCCTTATCCGGCGTCTTTGCGTCGCGATCGCTCACCATTTCAGTGGCCAGCATCAGGCCCTTGCCGCGCACATCACCAATGGCCCTGTGCCGCGATTTCAGCTCCTCTAGACGTTCCAGCAAAGCCGAGCCGACACGGGCGGCATTCTCCTGCAACCCTTCGTCGCGCAGCACGGCCAGCACCGCGCGGGCGGCGGCGCAAGAAGTGGGGTTGGCGCCGTAGGTGTGGAACATGAACCGCTCTGCCATCGGTTCGGCCACGGCTTTGCGTGCCACAACCGCGCCGATGGGAAAGCCGTTGCCGAGGCCCTTGGCCATCACCACAATGTCCGGCACCACCCCGTCGGCTTCAAAGCCCCAAAAATGCGCGCCGGTGCGGCCAAAACCGGATTGAACCTCGTCGGCAATGTAGAGCCCACCCGCCGCGCGCACCCGTTCCGCCGCGCCTGACATGTAGCCCGGTGGCATCTCAATGATGCCCCCATAACCCTGCACGCTTTCGACAAACATGCCCGCTACCTGGCCAGACGTGGCCGACGCGATCACGCGGTCGATCTCATCAAGGTAAGGCTGCGTCCCCGGGCCAAAGATGCCGCGATACTGATTGGGTTCGGCGACAAAAGCCACGTTTCCGGGCATGCCGGGATGCCGCCAGCTCGAGATGCCGGTGATCGATTGCGCCGCCGCCGTTGGCCCGTGATAGGAGGTGCGCAGGGCCAGCAGATCGAGATTGCCCGTATAGGTCCGCGCCATGGTCATTGCGAGGTCAATCGCCTCGGCGCCGGAGTTTGTCAGATGCACGACCCACTCTTCGCCGGCAGGCATCGTCGCAGCCAGTTCTTCGGCCAGATGCGCTGGCGTGGGATGATAAAACATCGTGGTGCAATGGGTCAGTTCACGGGCCTGTTCCATCGCGGCCTCCACGACGCGCGGGTGCGAATGGCCCACGGAAATGCAGACATTCATGCCCAGAAGGTCGGTAAACCGGTGCTCCTCGGTGTCCCAGAGATACTGTCCGCGCCCACGTTTGAAGACAATGGGGTCTCGGAACGGAATGAACTTCTTGAGTGATGCGGAATAGTATTGATCGCGTCTCGCGGCCGTGCCGTCAAAGGACCAATCCGTGTGCAAAGGATGATCTTTCATGTCTCAGTTCCTTTTCTCTCGAAGTCGCAGATTGCCGGGGTCGTAGGGCACTTCATCCAAAATGACGGCGGCGCGGTGCTCACCCAACAGGGAGACGCTGAGGCCCTCGCGCGCCGATGGATCGCGCAGATAGGCGAAGGCCAATGTCTTACCCGTCCGATGCCCGTGCGCGCCGGATGTGACGATGCCAACGGCGCGATCCTCTTGCCAGACGGTGTGGGCGTAGAACGGATCGACCTCACCCGGCACGATCTCGAGCAGCACGAGCCGCCAGGGATCCTTGCGCATCAACGACACGCTGTCCTGGACGAAGGCACTCAGCCCCGCCTCAAGGGGGCTGCGCTCTGTGGTCAGATCGGCACCCCAGGCCGGATAGCCTTTCTCCAGCCGCATCGCATTGGCCGCGAACGCGCCGTAGTAGCCGATGTGATGCATGGTGCCTGCGGTCTCGAGTGTTAAAAACACCCTTGCGGCATTCTCCGCCTCGACATGCAGCTCCCATCCCGGCTCACCGATGTAGGACATGCGCAATGCAAGGCAGGGTTTGCCCGCGATGGTGATCTCACGGTGCGTGAGCCACGGAAAATCAATGGGATCTTCGCAAACATGGGCCAGCACCTTATGCGCGCGAGGGCCCATCAGGCCGATGACGGCGATCTCTTCGGTGACGTTGCGCAGATCTATGTCATGATCTTTGGCCACGCGGCTCAGGAGGCCAAAGTCAATTTCTTCGGCTGCGGCTGCAGAGGTGAGATAAGCGCCATCCTCCGCCATCCGAACCACGGTGAATTCCGACAGCACCCCGCCTGCGGGTGTGAGCGCATGGGTGAGCCCAATGCGGCCGGGTTTGGGCGGTTTGTTGGCGCCGAGAGCCGCGAGGAAACCCTCGGTGCCTGGCCCCGTCACGCGAAACTTGGAAAAGACAGATAGGTCCGCCAGTGCCACCGCCTCTGATACTGTCCGGCACTCCCGGCGCACATGTTTGAACCAATTGGGTCGGGTGAAGCTCAGTTCTGCGGCGTCGCCTTCCTGATCCGAAAACCAGTTGGGCCGCTCCCAGCCATGGGCCACACCCATCACCGCGCCCCGTTCCAGCATGAGATAATGAATGGGCGATTGACGTATGTTGCGGGCGGCGGGGCGCTCTTCATGGGGGTAGTGCACGCCGAATTGCAGGCCAAAACACTCCACGGCCTTGGCCACGCGATAATCGCGATCCGCCCATTTGCCAAAGCGACGGCTGTCGACGGCCTTCGCGGCCATCGGTGGTGCCCCGTGGGTCATCCATTGCGCCAGGAACCATCCCGCGCCCCCGCCCTCCATGACGCCCATGGATGAACCGGTTAGAAGCCAGGCATTCTCCAACCCGTGGGCTGGCCCGATCAGCGGGTTGGCATCCGGCGTGAAGGTGATTGGCCCGTTGATCACGGATTTCACCCCGCCCGTGGCCAAGGCCGGAATGCGGGCCATCGCCGCCTCGATGATGTGCTCCACCCGGTCCAGATCAGGCGGCATCAGATCGGCGCCGAACTCAGGCGGCACACCATCGACCGACCAAACCTGCGCATCCTTTTCGTACGGTCCCAGGATCAGCCCATCGCGTTCCTGGCGCACGTACCAGCTTTCCTCGGGGTCGCGGATGATGGGCAGCTCGGGCAAGCCACTCTCAATACGGGCGGCCACATCCGCGACGGTATCGGTCACCAAATACTGATGCAGCACCGGGACGGACGGGATGTTCATCCCCATCATCGCGCCGATTTCCCAGCCCCAAGTGCCCGCCGCATTGACGATGTGTTGGGTTCGAATGGAGCCGCCTTCGGTATGCACACGCCATGCATCTCCGTCGCGTGCTACGGCTTTCACGGTGGTGAACCGTTTGATCGTCGCGCCCCCCGCCTGCGCGACCTGGGCCATGGCGTTTGTGGCAAGCGTCGGGTCTACATGGCCATCATCTGGCTCATAGATCCCGCCGAGCAGGCCGTCCAACTCCGCCAAGGGGTGCAACTCCGCAATCCGCTCCGTCGTCAGGATCTCCAGAGGGTAGCCCGTGAAATCAGAGAGCCCCGCGACGTGGCGAAACTCGTCCATCCGATCCGGGTTGCGCGTGACCCGCATCGCGCCCGATGCATGAAACCCGCAGCTTTGCCCGGTCTCTTCCGGGAGGATATCCCGGTAGAGCCTGACGGAGGTCGCGCGCAGCTCCTGGATCGTGGGGTTATGAGCGAAATGCGTGCAGAGCCCCGCGGCATGCCAAGTGGAGCCGTGGGTGAGGTCGTTTTTCTCCAAGAGCACCACATCCGACCAGCCAAGCTTGGTCAGGTGATAGAGCAGCGATACGCCCATGACCCCGCCGCCGATGATGACAACCTGCGCGTCCGTCATGCGCGCATCCTTTCGCCACTTGGATCGAACGGCGCGTGTCGCAGAGGCATGGCCGGATGATCTTGTCCTGCCACGCGTACCGTAAAGGTGCGAGAGCAGGTGCCATCAAGCGTTTCTCCAGGCGTGTTCGACACCAGACCAAAAGCCAGGTTTTTCCCTGTGCGCGGCCCCCGAGCGCCGGAGGTGGTCAAGCCGACATGCGCGCCATGCTCATAGATGGGTTCGTGATGCAGCATGAGCGCCTCGCCCTGGATTTCAAAAAGAACGAGCCTTTGGGACAGCCCCTTTTCTTTCTGCGCGAGCAATGCGGTTTTGCCAATGAACTCTTTGGTCCAATCGATGGTGAAGCCCAGGCCCGCCTCTAGCGGCGTGATCTCGGGTCCAAGCTCATGGCCCCAGTGTTTGAATCCTTTCTCGACGCGGCATCCATCCAGCGCGTAGTGCCCCATTGGCCGGGCATCTCGAGCCGAAAGAGCGTCAAAGACGGGGCCAGCCTTGTCAGCCGCGACCGTGAGTTCATATCCCAGCTCGCCCACAAAGCTCAGTCGGGTCGCGCGCACAGGGCGGGAGGCCAGGCTGATGTCTACCGCATACCCATACGGGATGTCTGGCAGCTCTTGGATCAATTCGCGCAGGATGTCCCGGCTGCCTGCGCCCATCAAACCTATGGTGCAATAGTCTTCTGTAACGTCTTCAATGCCTCCAAGATGCCTCCGCAGGAAAGCCAGATCCCGTTGACGCGTCGCGGCGCCGGATGTGATCTCAAAGCTTTCAGCACCAAGGCGTGTCACGGTCACATCCATCTCAATCCCGCCGCGGGGGTTGAGCATTTGCGTGTATGTCGCGCGGCCTACCGGCTGATCCATCTGCGCCGTTGTGAGGTGGTTGATCTTGGCCAGCATACCGTCGCCACCGACGCGGAACTTTGAAAAGGGGCTGAGATCCAAAAGGACCGCGCCCTCTTGCATGAATGCTGCCTCGCGCGCGACGATGGTCCACCATGCTTGATCGCCAACAGAATAGGGAAGGTCGCGATCAGACGCGTCTCTTGCGTACCAAAGCCCACGCTCCCAGCCCGCGGTAAGGCCAAATTGAGCACCCTGCTCGGCCCAACGGTCATGCAATGCGGAGCGTCGTACATCCCGACCTGCACGGGGCTGTTTGTAGGGCCAGTGCATCGCGAAGAGATCAGATACCGCCTCTTTCATTCTCGCTTCCATATGCGCAGGCTCGGCCGTTCGCGGATCCAGACGAGAGATGTCCACTTCCCACATATCCATCGGCGGATGCCCGTCCATCACCCAATCGGCCAGCGCGCGCCCGATCCCTGCTGATGACATGATCCCTACGGAGTTCATGCCCGCCGCCACGAAGAGCCCGGAGACTTGTGGTGTCTCTCCCACCAGAGGTCGCGTGTCCGTGGTAAAGCTTTCCGGGCCGTTCATGAAATGCTGGATGCCGACATCCGCAAGGCCGGGCATCAGCTCCAGTGCTGCTTCCATGAAGGGCGCGAATTGGTCCCAGTCTTCAGATAGTTCCAAGAACGCTCTGTTACCTTCGGTGCCGTATGGGTCCCAACACTTGGCATCTGGTTCGAACCCGCCGATCACGAGCTTGCCCGCATCGCCTTTGATGTAGATGCCACGGTCCAGGTCGCGCAGCACAGGCACCGCGTTTGGAAGGCCGGGCATGGGTTCGGTCACCACATACATGTGTTCTACCGCCTGAAGCGCGAGGGGCACGCCAGCCGTGGCCGCAAGTTCCCGGCTCCACGCGCCTGTGGCCAGGATCACGCGGTCAGCCTCCAGCGTCTCACCGCCCTTCAATTCAACACCGATTGCGCGACCGGCCTTTGTCAGAAGACGTGCCACCTCAGCGCCTTCGTGTATCGCGACACCGCCGGTTTTGGCCGCGCGCGCATAGGCCATGCAGAGATCCACCGGGTTCACATTGCCGTCTTCCGGCACATGCAATGCGCCCACATGCCCTGTCAGATTGAGCCCGGGCATCGCCACATCGCCCGTGTCGATCATCCGCGGGGAAAGGCCCTGCGTGACGCCCAGATCCGCGATCCGGCGCAGCTCATCGAGCCGCTCTTCGCGCCGCGCCAGCCAGTACCCGCCGGTGCGCGCATACCCCGTGGCCAGCCCAGTTTCCACTTCCAACCGAGGGAAAAGCTCAAGCGCATAAGAGGCCAGCCTTGTCATGTTCGGCGTCGCCCGCAGCGGCCCGACAATGCCAGCGGCGTGCCAGGACGTTCCGGAGGTGAGCGTATTGCGTTCTAGCAAGACCACATCCTCTGCGCCTCGCTGCGCCAGATGGTAAGCGATCGAGAGCCCGATCGCGCCGCCGCCGATGATCACAATGCGCCCCATCAGAAGTAATCCCTGTCGGGCACTTCGGCCTTGCGCATGGCGATGTAGTCCTGCAGCTCTTGGTCAATTTCCGGGTCTAATCCTGGGTCTTCGTACCCTTCAAGCTGGTCTTTCCATCGCGCATTAGCGCGCGTGGCGGCGTCCAGGCCGCCCTCTGACTGCCATTGCTCAAAAGATGCGTCGTCGGCCATCCATGGCCGGAAAAGCGCGGACATGAAATTCTGCTGCGTATGCTCGCTGCCGAGGAAATGAGACCCGGGCCCCGTCTCTGCGATGGCGTCCATGGCCTGGGCGTTCTCTGACAGGTCGATCCCTGCAAAGAACCGCGCGAGTTTTCCGCAAAGATCATGGTCGATCATGGTCTTCTCAAAAGACGTGACCAACCCGCC
>CAKZYL010000265.1 GCA_937884705.1 uncultured Roseovarius sp.
CACGCGCAGCATGTTTGTGCTAGATCACCCTGGAGCGCCGCTTCCAAAGGCTCATAGCAGAAGACCTACAGACAAGTTTCCATGGGCGACCGCTGTCCTGACGCCTGATACAGTAATTACACATGGAGTTTCGTTCGGTCCCAATGTTCGATCTTTCTTCAAGCAAGAAATTGGGAAGAAGTTTGTGTGTCATTCTGATTTCATGGATTGGGTGAGATCCAATGTTGGCTCCAAACTAGGTGAGGCTGTATCCGCTTGGCATGTTTTGGAAGACCGTAAGCTCGATCCAGGTTTTCGAAGGGAGATCGCAGAATGCAATAACTATCTGCGGTATCTCCGTGACATCCGAGATCAAAACAAAGATCTGACTTTAGAGGATGCAATCTACTGTTGGGAACAAAAGAAGATACGGCCCGCGAATGATGGATTTGTTGTCTATGAGAAGGCTGACCTCGATTTTCTAGAACAAAGCCGTGGTCAAAAATGAACTCACTGCTTTAAGACAATTCGGAGCTTGAAGTGTATATTGAAGCAAAGGCCGCCATTCATTCCTGATGCAGCATCGGGGACTCTGGGCTCCTTCGAGACCTTCGCCGCGCCCTTCACCAATGGCCGCTACCAAGCGCGGTAACGAGATTTCTTGGGATTATCGATACTTGGTTTTCTGAAGTTGATGGCCCCTGCCGCACCCTCGCAGGTGCGCCACCACGCTCTTCAGGCTCCGGTCGGCATAGCCTTCCTCCGCCCGGAACATCCGAACCGGTCATACCCTGCTCACATTTGGCCCCTCCATCGTCTCCTCCGGAGCCACCGAAGGGGCCGTTCGCATGGGCCTGCCTCGGTCCGATGATCCGCCCTGGCGGGTTTCGATCCCTGGGGCGGCGGAACTCCGTTCCTTGAGTTTCTCTGGTTTCCTTGTAGGTCGCGCTTTGCGCTCGGTCCAAGGAGACGTTGCTTTAGAACCCGCTGGGTTCTCGCGCACGCAACCAAAATAGACAGGACCCGTGTCCTCGCGGCGTGGCCGCTGCGGGCCGCACCAGTCCCATCGATTTTGGTGGCGTTTGCTCACTCCGGCACTTCGCCAGTGGGTCAGGTTTTAGAGACGACGCCCCTCAAGGGGCTTGGCTCAAAACCAGACAGCAAGGGGCAAAGACCCCATCCAGCCACAAAGGAGCAACCGGATGGAGAAAGAGACAGATACCTCAAACGAGGCGCAAGAAGAGGCCGCTTTAGCGGCCAAGATCGCCGAACAGAATGACAGGTTTCGGCGGACGTGGGGCGCGGATTTCACTGTACCGGGTCAGATCGTTCTGACACGCGGCGTGGCGGACCTGTCGCCTGCGGCCAAGGCCATCATCATGCAACGGGTCCAAGGCTTCGACGTCTTCACCGTGGACAACGACCCTTACGGTGATCACGGCTTCGGAGCATTCGAGTTCGAGATCGGTGGCAACA
>CAKZYL010000266.1 GCA_937884705.1 uncultured Roseovarius sp.
TCGGCATCATGCCTGGCCACATTCACAAGCGCGGCTCCTGCGGGGTTGTCTCTCGCTCAGGCACGCTGACCTATGAGGCCGTGAAACAAACCACCGATGTGGGTCTGGGTCAGAGCACCTGCGTCGGCATCGGCGGCGACCCAATCAAGGGGACTGAGCATATCGACGTGCTCGAATGGTTCCTCGCCGATGACGAGACGGAGTCGATCATCATGATCGGCGAAATCGGCGGCTCTGCCGAAGAAGAAGCCGCTCAGTTCCTCAAAGACGAGGCCAAGAAAGGCCGCTCCAAACCCGTCGCAGGTTTCATCGCCGGCCGCACCGCCCCTCCCGGCCGCCGCATGGGCCACGCCGGTGCGATCGTCGCAGGCGGTAAAGGCGGCGCAGATGACAAGATCGAAGCCATGCGCTCTGCCGGGATCGTGGTCAGTGAAAGCCCCGCCGGTCTGGGCGAGGCCGTGATGGAGGCCATCGGCTGATCATGGGACCGATCTCCGCCCTCTCGACGTCGATCAAGCGGTCGCTTGATTTTACCGGTCGGTCGACGCGCGCGGAGTTCTGGTGGACGTGGAGCATTCTTTACGGCGTGGCCATGCTCCTTATGGCTTACCGCAGTACTGTGGTCACCACACAAGAGGCGTCCATCCTTATCACAATCGTTCTCTGTATGATCGCGCTTCCGACGATGGCAGTGGGCACGCGTCGGCTCAGAGACGCCGCCATGTGGCCGTGGCTTTTCCTCGTCGTTTTCGTTTTCGGCCTCTTCGCACAGATCATTTACGCAATCCCCGTTCCCTCGAAAGAGGCGCTTGCCCATCTCACCGTCCAATTCGATGACGGAGCGGTCCAGGCGTCAGACCTTGGCCATTACCCAGTTCTGAGATGGCTCAGAGACGCGATGCCCTATGTCGGTCAGCCTTTGGCGCTCCTTTGTCTCATCCTGGCGCTTCTGCCGACACGCAAAACAGATCTCACTCTGACAGACCCAGGGCTCGTCAATGACAGACCATAACAAAACTCATTTCAACCGCGATGAGGGGCGAAGATCCTGCCTGGATGCATCGCCCCACAGCTCAAGTGACACAATGGGAGAAGCCTCATGACCGAACAATCCCCCAACGACCAGTTCCACGCCTCCTCCTTCATGCAAGGCCATAATGCCGAGTATCTGGAGCAGCTTTACGCCCGCTACGCCAATGACCCAAACGCCGTCGATGAAGCCTGGCAGGCCTTCTTTGCAGGTCTCGGCGACGGCGAGGTCGAGGTCAAACGCGAAGCCGCCGGTCCGTCCTGGGCCCGCGCCGATTGGCCTCCGCAACCCAGTGATGATCTGACCGGCGCTCTGACGGGGGAATACCCCGCAGAGAAAGAGACCAAAAAGGTCGCGGAAAAAATCCAAGCCAAGGCCGAAGAAAAGGGCATTGAGGTCTCCGATGAGGCCATCAAACGCGCCGTGCTGGACAGTGTCCGCGCCCTCATGCTCATTCGCGCATTTCGGATCCGGGGTCACTTAAACGCAGATCTCGACCCGCTATCCTTACGCGAAATGCCCCACCGGCCAGAGCTTGATCCCATATCTTACGGCTTCACAGAGGCCGATATGGATCGCCCGATTTTCATCGACAACGTTCTGGGCCTGCAGGTCGCCTCGATCCGCGAGATCGTCGAGATCGTCAAGCGTACCTATTGCGGCACCTTTGCGCTCCAATACATGCACATTTCCGATCCGGAACAATCGGGTTGGCTGAAGGAACGGATCGAAGGCTACGACAAGGAAATCCGCTTCACACGGGAGGGGCGCAAGGCGATCCTGAACAAACTTGTCGAAGCGGAGGGCTTTGAGAAATACCTCCACGTCAAATACATGGGCACCAAGCGGTTTGGCCTTGATGGCGGCGAAAGCCTGATCCCCGCCATGGAACAGGTGATCAAACGCGGCGGGCAATTGGGCGTGCGTGAGATTATCATCGGCATGCCCCACAGAGGCCGCCTGTCGGTGCTCGCCAACGTCATGACCAAACCCTACCGCGCGATCTTCAACGAATTTCAGGGCGGCAGTTTCAAACCCGAGGATGTGGACGGCTCAGGCGATGTGAAATATCACCTCGGCGCTTCCTCGGACCGAGAGTTCGACGGCAACACCGTACACCTCTCGCTCACAGCGAACCCCTCTCACCTGGAGGCCGTGAACCCGGTCGTTCTGGGCAAGGTCCGCGCCAAGCAGGACCAGTTCAACGACAGCGAACGCACCTCCGTTCTCGGCATTCTGCTCCACGGCGACGCGGCTTTCGCGGGTCAGGGCGTCGTCGCCGAAGGCTTTGGCCTCTCAGGCCTCAAAGGCCACAAAACCGGCGGCGCCATGCACATCGTCGTCAACAATCAGATCGGCTTTACCACCGCGCCGCATTTCTCGCGCTCCTCGCCCTATCCCACGGATATCGCCCTCATGGTTGAGGCCCCGATTTTCCATGTGAACGGAGATGACCCCGAGGCGGTGGTCCACGCTGCCCGTGTCGCCACCGAGTTTCGCCAGAAGTTCAAAAAGGACGTCGTGATCGACATCATCTGCTACCGCCGCTTCGGGCATAACGAAGGCGATGAGCCGATGTTCACCAACCCGATCATGTACAAGTCGATCAAAAAGCAGAAGACCACACTGGCTCTCTATACAGAACGTCTGGTCAAAGACGGGCTGATCCCCGAGGGCGAAATTGAGGATATGAAGGCCGCCTTCCAGGCGCATCTGGCGGACGAGTTTGAGGCCGGCAAAGAATACCGCCCCAACAAGGCCGATTGGCTCGATGGCAAATGGTCCCATCTGGATCGCAAAGATGAGGATTACCAACGCGGAGAGACGGCCGTTAAACCAGAGACCTTTGAAGAGGTGGGCCGCGCGCTCTCCTCTGCCCCAGACGGCGTCCCGCTGCACAAGACAGTGGCCCGCTTTCTGGACGCGAAAGCGAAGATGTTTGAAACCGGGGAAGGCTTCGATTGGGCAACCGGCGAAGCGATGGCCTTCGGGTCGCTTCTGTCGGAAGGCTATCCTGTGCGCCTTGCCGGGCAGGATTGTACCCGGGGTACCTTCTCACAGCGTCATTCCGGGCTCATCAATCAGGACACCGAAGAACGCTACTACCCACTCAACAGCATCCGCGCCGGTCAGGCGCAGTATGAAGTGATCGATTCCATGCTGTCGGAATACGCGGTGCTCGGGTTTGAATATGGCTACTCGCTGGCGGAACCCAACGCGCTCACGCTGTGGGAAGCGCAATTCGGCGATTTCGCGAATGGTGCGCAGATCATGTTCGATCAGTTCATCAGCTCGGGCGAAAGCAAATGGCTCCGGATGTCGGGTCTGGTGTGCCTGCTGCCACACGGGTTCGAAGGTCAGGGCCCGGAACACAGCTCCGCCCGGCTAGAGCGCTTCCTGCAAATGTGCGGACAGGACAACTGGATCGTGGCCAATTGCACGACACCGGCGAACTACTTCCACATCCTGCGCCGACAGCTGCATCGCACTTTCCGCAAGCCGCTGATCCTGATGACGCCCAAATCCCTCCTCAGGCACAAGCTCTGCGTGTCCAAGACGCAAGACTTCACCACCGGGTCGTCGTTCCACCGCGTGCTCTGGGATGATGCGCAATATGGCAATTCAGACACCGAACTGGTGACCGATGACAAGATCAAGCGCGTCGTGCTGTGCTCGGGCAAGGTCTATTTCGATCTGCTGGAGGAACGCGACAGGCGCGGGCTCACAGACGTCTATCTGATGCGCATCGAACAGTTCTACCCGTTCCCTGCGATCTCGATGGTGAAAGAGATGCAGCGCTTCCCAAAGGCCGAGATTGTCTGGTGCCAGGAAGAGCCCAAGAACCAGGGCGCCTGGAGCT
>CAKZYL010000267.1 GCA_937884705.1 uncultured Roseovarius sp.
GTCACGTTCGGATTGTTGAACACAAACCCAGATTCAAGCAGCGAGGTTTGATAATCGATCTCCGTGCCAAAGAGGAACATCTGAGCCATCGGGGCAATCATCACCCGCGCGCCATCCTGCTCCACAACCTCGTCCATGGGGTCAACTTCGGCCACGTAATCCATGGTATATTCCATGCCCGCGCAGCCGCCTTTCTTCACGCCAATCCGAAGACCCTTGGTTTCCCCCTTGGCCATCAGTTTTGAGATCTGCGCAGCGGCCTTGTCGGTCATTGTCACGGCTTGCTTTCCGGGCATCGCAAACATCACATGAACCCCAATTCGAGCTTGGCTTCATCCGACATCATGTCCATGCCCCAGGGCGGCTCCCATGTCAGATCCACATCAACCTGTTTCACGCCGGGCAGCGGTTCAATCGCTTCGGCCACCCATCCGGGCATTTCGCCCGCAACGGGGCATCCCGGCGCGGTCAGTGTCATGATCACAGAGACGGAGTTCTCGTCATCAATACCGATTGTGTAAACCAGACCGAGATCATAAATATTCACTGGAATTTCAGGGTCATAAACTGACCGAATGGCTTCCACTACCTGCTCATAGAGCGGGTGATCCACGCTCGATGGAATGATGAGAAGGTCGCCCTCTTCAGGTGTGGCCATGTCAGTCATGTCAGAACCATTTTTTGATGCCTGCCCAAATATATAAGAAGTTGAACCCAACCCGTCCAGAGCATGCGTTATCCCGCAGACTTGCGGCGCCGGATCGGCATCGGTCGCACCCGTGCCTCGATGGTCTCATAGAGCTTACCGACGATGTTTTTGCCGGTGGAGGTCTCAATGCCTTCGAACCCCGGCGATGAATTCACTTCCAGCACCTTGGGCCCCGCATCCGAGCGCAAGAGATCAACCCCCGCCATATTGAGATCGAACGCTTTGGCCGCGCGAATGGCGGTCTCACGCTCGTCTTTGGTGATCCGAACCGATTTTGCAGATCCCCCTCGATGCAGGTTCGAGCGGAAATCACCTTCCGCGCCCGTTCGTTTCATCGACGCCACGACCCTGCCACCGATAACCAGACAGCGAATGTCCTCGCCAGCCGCTTCTTTGACAAAGTCCTGAACCAGAAAACTGGCCTTGAGCCCGCGAAACGCATCCACCACGGATTCCGCCGCCTTCTTCGTCTCCGCCAGAACCACGCCTTTGCCTTGCGTGCTCTCAAGGAGCTTCACAATCAACGGCGCGGTGCCGACCAAACCGATGATATTGGCATTGTCCCGCGGCGAGGACGCAAAGGCCGTGTTGGGCATGTTGATCCGCGCCCGCGCCATCAGCTGATGGGCGTAAAGCTTGTCCCGGCTGGCCGTAATCCCGGCCGCCCCGTTCACGCAATGCGTGCCGATCGTTTCAAATTGTCGAATGATCGCGGCACCATAGGAGGTGATCGAGGCCCCGATACGCGGGATCACGGCGTCATAGCGCGGCAGGCGTTTGCCATCGTAATGCACCTCGGGCGAGAGCGCGTTGATGGCCATGTAGCACCGCGTGGTGTTGATCACCTCGACGGTATGGCCCCGCTTTTCGCCCTCTTCCACCAGGCGGCGGGTGGAATAGTTGTCTTCCCGGCTCAGCACGCAAATGCGCAAATCCCGACGTGGGGCGCCCTCGCGCATGCGGGCCGTAGAATAGACATCATAGGTCAGCTCTGGCTGTTGAAAACGCTCCGTGGCGACGATCGAAATGTGGTCACGCAGGGCCGTCCGCCCGAGCAGCATACGAGAGGCCATGTTGGAGCGATCCGTCAGCGTAATCTCGATGGGCCATGTCTCGCCAGCGACTTCAAGCACCGACGAAATCACACAGCGCAACTCCTTTTCGCCGTTCGAAGACGCCACTTCGCGGCGATCGACCAAAGAGGCTGAGCACGGGATCCTGAAGTCTTCCCTGCCCGGAATGGGATGCACGTTGAAGCGCACCTTGGGTTTGGCCTGCGAGCCGAAAACCTCGATGTCAGAGGCATGAAGCGCCGACGTGCGCGCGCCCGTATCCACCTTCGCACGCAAGGCTGGCACGCCCAGGCCCGGCAGACCGATCCACTCTTCCCATCCGAATTGCATATGCTGAGTTTGGTCATCCGCCATCAAAAAATCCGTGTCTTTGGTTTCGTGACGGTATGATGACGTCTGCCCGGGCAAATGCAACCATGGCTCGCCCGGGCGATTTTTTTACTTGTTGATATCGTCGTGGATCACCCGGCTTTGATCATCGGACGGCTTGAACGCGACGCGCAGGATGATCCAGCTGACCAGGGACACACCTGCAAAGACAGCCAGCGCCGGCGTCAGCCCGATATCGCCCGCCACGGCGACAACCACCGCCATGATTGCCGCACCCGCCGCGATGCCAAGAAAGATGAATCCCGGCACCAGCATCTCCAGGATGCCCAGGGCGAGGGCCGCGCAGGCCCAGACCCACCAAAGCGTCCATAACTCGGTCATGATGGCTTTCCTTTCAGCATCTTGAACGCGTCTCCAAATGCCTCAATCGCATTGGCGGGCACAACAATCGTATTCGAAGATGGGCCCGCGCCCAGTGCCGTGAGCGACTCCACCTGTTTGAGCGCCACCTGATATTGCGCCGCTTCCAGCCCATTGTCAGCAATCGCTTTTGCCACCACGCCTGTGGCATAGGCCTCGGCATCGGCCTGCACGCGGCGCGCCTGAGCTGCCTTTTCCGCGGCATACAGCTCAGCATCAGCGGCCAATTCCACGGCGCGCCGCTGCCCTTCGGCCTCGGTGACCTGCGCCCGGCGGGCGCGCTCGGCATTAAGCTGCTGGAGCATCGCATCGCGGGTGGCCTGATCGAGGTTCACATCCAGGATCTCGGCCCGTGTCACTTCAATACCCCAATCATCCACAGCCGACTCGACCGACGTCTGGATGGTATCTATCAGGCGCGCGCGGTTGGCCTGAACATCATCGAGATCCATCTTACCAATCTCCGCCCGCACAATCCCGGCCACGGTGGTCGCAATCGCGCCGTCTACGTCCCGGATCCGGTAAACCGTCTTTTCCGGCTCAATGATGCGGTAAAACACGGATGTGTCGACCTGCACCAGCACGTTGTCCTTGGTGATCGCATCCTGGCTTGCGGTCGGCAGCTGCCGCTCAAGGATCGAGATCTTGTGCGCGACCACATCAAGGAACGGCACAATCAGGTTGATCCCCGGCCCAAGCACGCTTCTCAAGCGCCCAAAGCGTTCCACCACATGTTGTTCTGATTGAGGTACGATCCGTACGCCTTTGAAAATTATTACGAAAACGAGAATTGCAATCAGAATAAAAATCAGATTGCTTGATAAAAGATCCAGAAGAATGTCTTCCATTCATATCCCTCCATTTTTGTATGCATTAGTATACATATGGGTATTCACCCCCTCTTTTGCAAGTTAGCCGCATCCGGATTAAGGAGAGGCAAACAAGACACTTAAGGGTATAGCTGTGCAGTTTTCCTTTGAATTGAAGGCCCAGGATGGCACGGCACGCCTCGGTGTGATCCAGACGCCACGCGGCGCTATTCACACGCCCGCCTTCATGCCTGTGGGCACCGCTGGAACCGTCAAAGCCATGATGCCCGATAGCGTCGCCGCCACGGGGGCAGAGATCGTTTTGGGCAACACCTATCACCTGATGTTGCGCCCGGGGGCCGAGCGGGTGGCCCGGTTGGGTGGGCTGCACAGCTTCATGAACTGGCACAAACCGATCCTGACCGACAGTGGCGGCTTTCAGGTCATGAGCCTGGCGAGCCTGCGCAAGCTGACCGAAAAGGGCGTCACCTTCAAATCCCACATTGACGGGTCGAAACACGATCTCACACCAGAACGCTCAATGGCGATCCAAAAGCTTTTGGGCTCAGACATCGTCATGTGCTTTGACGAGTGCCCTGCCCTTCCCGCCTCGGACAAAGAGGTGGCCGAGAGCATGCAGCTCTCTATGCGGTGGGCGAAACGGTCCAAAGACGCGTTTGGGGATCGCCCGGGCCACGCGCTCTTTGGCATCCAGCAAGGCGGCGTCACCAAAGATCTGCGCGCCGAAAGCGCCGAGGCGCTGATCGACATCGGATTTGACGGATATGCGATCGGAGGGCTCGCCGTGGGCGAAGGGCAAGAGGCCATGTTCGGCGTACTGGATTACGCGCCCGACATGCTGCCCGTCGACAAACCTAGATACCTCATGGGCGTTGGCAAACCTGCCGACATTGTAGGGGCCGTAAAGCGCGGCGTCGACATGATGGATTGCGTGCTGCCCACCCGCTCTGGCCGTACGGGTCAGGCGTTCACGCGGCGTGGCGTGGTCAACATCAAGAACGCCCGTCACGCAGATGACCCCCGCCCTCTAGATGAAGAGTGCACCTGCCCCACCTGCACTCAATTCTCACGCGCCTATCTGCATCACGTCTATCGCAGCAATGAGATGATCGCGGGCATGCTGCTCAGCTGGCACAACGTTCATTACTTTCAGCAGATCATGTCCGAGATGCGCGCGGCGATCGCGGCGGGCACATTCGCGGCCTGGGAAACAGAATTTCATGCCTTGCAGGCCCAAGGCGATATAGAGCCGCTTTAATCTGGGAAGCGCAAAGGTCTAGCTCGTGCGCGCCGCGATCACTCTCCGTTCACACCGGTCTGCGTGTCGTTTCCAACATCGGGCAAGGTGCTGCTACCTGTATCCAGACCGAGGGACTCACTGACCGACTCCACTGTGTCCGAGGTGGCCTCGTTCACCGCGTCTGTTGCAGCATCCGTGGCAGCATCAACAGCATCACTTGCAGCATCCACGGCCTCATTCGCCGCATCTGTTGCCTCGTCGACAGCCTCATCAACGGCTTGCTGCACGTCATCAGCCGCCTCATCCACGGCATCGTTTGCCTGATCGACGGCCTCTTCAACAGCCGTCTCGGCCTCCTCGACCGCCTCTTCAGCGGCGTCTTCAGCGGGCTCCTCAGTGGCGTTTTCAGAGGAGTCTTCCGTGGCACCTGCCGGTGCCTCACTCTCTTCGGTGGCATCGTCCACCTCCGGGGCCACCTCCCCGTCCTGACCTGTGAAAAGCACATACCCCGCGCCCAGTACAACCACAGCAACAACAATCCAAAGAAGGTTTTTCATGATCACACCTCTGCGTCTCTTGAAAGCGCTGCACCGCAGCAACAGATGATCCTCAGGGTGACGTAAGCTTGGGTTTGAGGGAAGTCACAAGCCTAAAAACACGGCCCATCGGCTCGGAATCGCTGATATTCTCGCTTGAAGAAGGTCCGGGCCACGTTTAGGTTCCCGACCCTATAGACGCACTGCACTTAGGAGACATAGTCATAGCCCGCAGACCACACAACGCGCCGCCGCAACGGGATACAGGACCGCGCGTAAATGACCGCATTCGCGGATCAGACATCCGCCTTATTGGCGCAGAAGGCGAAAACGTCGGAGTAGTGAGCCCGGAACGGGCCATGGAATTGGCCGAAGCCGCAGAATTGGACCTGGTGGAGATCTCTCCCAATGCCAGCCCGCCCGTCTGCAAAATCATGGACTATGGCAAATACAAATACGAGCAGCAAAAGCGTGAATCCGAGGCACGCAAAAAGCAAAAGATCATAGAAGTCAAAGAAGTGAAGTTCCGTCCGAACACGGACACCCATGACTACGATGTGAAGATGCGCAACGTGACGCGGTTTTTGGAAAACGGCGACAAGGTGAAGGTCACCCTGCGGTTTCGCGGACGCGAGATGGCGCACCAGGACCTCGGCCGCGATTTGCTGCACCGCGTGGCAGATGACATAGAAGGCCTGGGCAAGGTGGAAAACATGCCGAAGATGGAAGGTCGTCAGATGATCATGATCATCGCGCCTGCGGGTAAATAACCCTCTAATTTCAAACTACGACACCTGTCTGCAGGTGAGGACGCATGCGCTCTACCAACGGATTTAACGTAGGGGGCATGCGATGGGACGGCCATGTTTAATTTCTTGCCATTATTGATAACAATGCCAATTCAAAGCTTACGGGAGCACAGGGGTAAAACTGGACAAAGGAATTGGCTCATGATCCTTTGCAGACGTCTGGGAATTGCGATCAGTTTGATGTGTGCGGGGTCAGCCGCATCGTCTGAGCGTGGCTCTGACGGGCAATTGAGCATCATTTACTGGCAAGCGCCCTCATTGATGAACCCGTACCTGTCTGGTGGCATCAAAGAAATGGAAGCAGCCAGTTTGGTGTTGGAACCGCTGGCGCGATACAATGAGACCGGAACCATCGTGCCTTGGCTCGCCGAAACCGTGCCCACGGTGGAAAACGGGGGCGTCGCCGAGGACATGACATCGATCACCTGGGTGCTTCAGGACGGGCTCTTTTGGTCGGATGGAACGCCTTTGACCTCGGCGGATGTCAAGTTTTCTTGGGAGTATTGCACGGCGGAGGGCGTCGGCTGCGCTCAAGTTGAAAAATACAAAGGCATCGCGGACGTTGAGACGCCAGACGCCCAAACGGTGGTGGTGCGTTTCGACGGCGCGAAACCCTTTCCTTATGACGCCTTTGTCGGGGCAACAGCGCCGATCCTCCAAGCCGCGCAATTTGCCGATTGCCTCGGGCCTCGGGCGCCCGAATGCGCAGATGAAAACTTTGCTCCCATTGGGACAGGTCCCTTTGTTGTCACCGATTTTCGCCCAAATGACGTGGCGGTTTTTGAGGCCAATCCAAACTATCGAGAGCCAGACAAACCCGCATTCTCTCGGGTCGTCTTCAAGGGTGGCGGCGATGCGGCAGCCGCCGGTCGCGCCGTGTTGGAAACGGGCGAATTTGACTACGCATGGAACCTTCAGCTCGCCCCAGAGGTGCTTGGCACGATGGAGGACGCGGGCAAAGGCAAAGTCATTATGTCGTTTGGCCCTCTGGTGGAACGGATCGTCCTGAACTTCACCGATCCGTCCAGCGCGCACGGGGAAACGCGGTCGACAACGGCGCATTCGCATCCGATCCTCTCAGATCACGCGGTACGGAAGGCCCTCTCCATAGCCATCGACCGCACAATTTTGGTCGAATTCGGCTATGGCGAAACGGGCCAGACCACGTGCAACATCCTCAACGCACCAGAGCTTTACGCGTCAACGTCCAATGAAAGCTGTCTTATTCAAGACGTCGAGGGGGCGAAGGCGCTCTTGGACAAAGTCGGTTGGACCGACAGCAATGGCAATGGCATCCGCGACAAGGACGGTGTGGAACTTAGGCTCACATTTCAGACATCGACCAACGCAGTACGCCAGGATTTCCAGGCGCTGATCAAGCAATGGTGGTCCGATATCGGCGTTGAAACAGAACTACGCAACATCAACGCGAGCGTGTTCTTCGGATCCGACCCTGGCAGCCCTGACACCTTCCAGAAGTTCTTTGCCGACGTTCAGATGTTTGCAGGCAGCTTCGACGGCACAGATCCAGAAGCATACATGTCGGGCTGGCGCTGTGACAAAATCCCGTCACCCGAAAACCAGTGGCAAGGCAGCAACGTGTCCCGCTACTGCTCAGAGAGCTACGATGCCCTCGCCCTTGAGATGGAAAGCACCGGGCCGCTGGAGAAACGCGCTCAACTGGCCAAAGCCATGAACGACATGCTGATACAGGATTACGCGCTGCTGCCCCTGGTCGGACGCGGGCGCGTCTCGGCCCATGCCAACTCCCTCGGCGGCGTTGTCATGAACGCTTGGGACAGTGAGCTCTGGAACATAGCAGAGTGGCACCGCCTCCCGTGATGCTGGCCCGCCCAGTGATCTTCAGCTGATGCTGACCTACACGATCCGGCGCCTGTGTCTGGCCGTTCCGACACTCCTCTTCATCGCCCTGGTGATCTTTATGCTGCTGGAGCTCGCCCCCGGCGATCCAACCGCGCAGATCCCCCTTACAGTGCCCCCCGAGGTGAAGGCGCAAATGCGCGAAGCCCTCGGCCTGGGTGAGCCCGTCCATATCCGCTTCGGGCTTTGGCTCTGGCAGTTCTTCGTGATCGAACCGATGGTCTGGATCGACAACGCGGTCGGCACCGCCTGGGCAGAGGGCAAAACACGGGTGATCAGCTGGCAAACCCGCGCGCCCGTCATGGACACCGTGATCGAGCGCCTGCCCCAGACCCTTTGGGTGGTCGCCATGGCCTATGTGGTGGGCATCCTGATCGCGCTGCCCATTGGCATCTATTCGGCCTACCGCCAGTATTCGGTCTTCGATCAGGTGGGCACCTTTGTCACAATGGTGGGCTACTCCGTGCCGCCGTTTTTCTCCGGCGTGCTGGTCATCATGATCTTCGCGGTGCACTTGGAATGGCTGCCCTCCATCTATGACACGACCCACCGCGTCGTCGATTGGGACAGCTTCGTTGTCCAGCTCAGGCAGATGATCCTGCCGGTCATGGTCCTGTCGCTGCAGACCACGGCCCAGATCAGCCGGTTCATGCGCTCTGCCATGCTGGATGCTTTGCGCGAAGACTATGTGCGCACGGCCCGCGCCAAGGGCCTCTCGGAATGGTCCGTCGTCATGGTCCACGTGCTGCGCAACTCCATGATCCCGGTGATCACTATCATCGCGCTTGGCCTGCCTCAGGTCTTCGGGGGCGCCATCATCACCGAGCAGATCTTCAAGGTGAACGGGCTGGGTCAATTGCTGATCACGGCGATCGCGGCCAATGATCTGCCCATGGTCCAGACCGTGACCTTCATGCTGGCCGTGCTGATCGTGCTCTTCAACATCATCGCCGAT
>CAKZYL010000268.1 GCA_937884705.1 uncultured Roseovarius sp.
GACAAACCCGACCTTGGATCTTTCGATTGGGAAGACCCGTTCTTTCTCAATGATCAGCTCACCGAAGAAGAGCGTATGATCGGCGGTAGCGCCCGGTCTTTCGCCTCTGAAGTTCTGGCACCAAAAGTCATTGACGCCTTCGCCAAGGAAACCGTGGATCCTGGTATTTTCCGCGAAATGGGGCAGATGGGCCTTTTGGGGACAACCATTCCGGAAGAGTATGGCGGGCTCTCGGCGGGCTATGTCAGCTACGGCGTTGTGGCGCGTGAGATTGAGCGCATCGACAGCGGTTACCGCTCTATGATGAGCGTTCAGTCCAGCCTGGTGATGTATCCCATTTACGCCTATGGCAGCGAGGAACAGCGGCAGAAGTTTCTGCCAGGACTGGCCTCGGGTGAGTTGATCGGGTGTTTCGGCCTCACAGAACCGGACGCAGGATCCGACCCAGCTGGCATGAAAACCTAGGCCGTTATCTCGGCGACGGGCGACAATATCAACGTGTCAAAGACGTGGATTTCCAACAGCCCCGTGGCGGATGTCTTTGTCATCTGGGCGAAATCTGAGGCCCATGGCGGCAAGATCCGCGGATTTGTTTTGGAAAAAGGCATGAAGGGCCTTTCTGCGCCGAAAATCGAAGGCAAACTGTCTTTGCGCGCCTCTGTCACCGGCATGATCATGATGGAAGACGTGGACGTCTCCGAAGATGCACTGCTGCCGGGTGTGGAAGGCCTCAAAGGCCCGTTTGGGTGTCTTAACCGCGCGCGCTACGGGATCGGCTGGGGCGTCATGGGCGCGGCCGAATTCTGCTGGCATGCGGCACGGCAATACGGGCTCGATCGCCATCAGTTTAACCGCCCTCTGGCGCAAACGCAGCTCTTCCAGAAAAAACTCGCTGACATGCAAACTGAGATTGCCCTCGGTCTGCAGGCCACGTTGCGCGTGGGCCGTCTTATGGATGAGGCCCGCGCCGCGCCGGAGATGATCTCAATCATCAAGCGTAACAACTGCGGCAAGGCTCTCGACATCGCGCGGATGGCCCGTGACATGCATGGCGGCAATGGCATCACCGGCGAATATCAGGTGATCCGTCACATGATGAACCTCGAAACGGTGAACACCTATGAGGGCACCCACGACGTGCACGCGCTGATCCTGGGCCGTGCGCAAACGGGATTGCAGGCGTTTTTCTAGATCTATCAGGTCTCCAGATGACAATGAATGACCCCGGTTTGTGCTCCACTGCCCGGGGTTTTTCTATGGGGGCGCCGCTGCAGCCCAAGTGACCTGTGCGGATTTGCAAGGCTTTATGTATCAAACTGACAGTTTGCGCGTGCATGTCGAGCAACTATCTAGCCTAAAAAGCAAAGACAGTTGGACGCCTTACACATGGCACATACAGCCGACGCACGTTTCACCGAAGGCAACCTGATGCGGCATGTCTCATTCATGTCGTTGACCTCGAGCGTTGGTCTGATGGCAATATTCGCCGTGGATCTTTTGGACATCGTGTTCATTTCCATGCTGGGGCAGGCGGAGCTGGCGGCGGCGGCGGGGTACGCATCATCGCTGATGTTCTTTGCCAGCGCCTTTAACATCGGCCTTTCTATTGCCGCGGGCGCCTTGGTTGCCCGCGCGCTCGGCGCAAATGATGAAACAGATGCGCGTGAATTCGCGACCGTGGTGTCATTTTTCTCAATATTAACAGGTATTTTGATCCCACTTCTTATGATACCAAACCTGACGTTTCTGTTGGGCCTTGTCGGTGCAACAGGGGATATGGCGGACATGGCAAAGGGGTATCTTTGGATCATTTTGCCAAGCACTGTGCTCTCCGGTCTGGCGATGACGTCTGTGGCCGTGATCCGAGCCTATGGTGACGGCCGACGCGCCATGTATCCCGCCTTGATGGGCGCCGGCGTCAATGCCGTCCTTGATCCAATCCTGATCTTTGCACTTGGCATGGGATTGGAAGGGGCAGCATGGGCGACAGTGATCGCCCGGCTCGCCACGCTGATCTGGGCGCTTTACCCTGCAATCCGCAAATTCAACGCGTTCAAACGAATTAGACCATCCTGTGTGAAGCGGGACTTCCGCATGGTCTCGGACATCGCGTTTCCCGCCGTTTTAGCCACCATAGCGACACCCGTTGGCGCCGCGATTGTAACGCGCGAAATGGCGAAGTACGGCACGGATGCCGTCGCTGGTATGGCCGTGATAAATCGCATCATTCCCGTTGTGTTTTCTGTTGTGCTGGCGCTGTCCGGCGCCATCGGGCCGATCATCGGCCAGAACTTTGGGGCAGGGCGGTTGGATCGCGTGCGAGAGACGTTTTTTGACGGGCTTAAATTCACCGGGCTCTATGTCATCCTCGCCTCCTTTGTCCTCTTCCTATTGCGAGAACCGATCGCTGATGTGTTTGACGCAAGAGGGCAAGCGCGGGATCTTTTGATGCTGTTTTGCGGGCCCTTGGCGCTCGTGATGTTCTTCAATGGCGCGATCTTTGTCTCAAACGCGTCCTACAACAATCTGGGGCATCCGGTTTATTCAACCTGGGTCAACTGGGGGCGTCAGACCCTTGGCACATGGCCGTTGGCGATCCTGGGCGGCGCATACTTTGGCGCAGAGGGCGTGTTGATCGGTCAGGCCATTGGTGGCGTTTTGTTCGCCGGACTGGCGGTCTGGATCAGTCTGCGCATGATTGAAAACCCGAACTCCAACCCTCTCAAACCGCATTTCGAATACAGCAGCCGTAGAACCCATGAATTGTGCCACAGGTGCTCTCGATCTTAGCATACTGTTCAAAACAGCAGGTCGCGATGACGTGGCAAACCCTCTGAAGAAGCGATCCAAGTGAGAGCCAGCGAGAGACAATCCGTGTTGTTCTTCGGGAACGTGGTTTCGTGCGCTAGGGCTATTGAAATCCCTAATATCGCGTCCGCAACTGGGCACTTCTTCTCACGCGCAAGACCAGTTGGAATGTGCCCGTCCAACCCACGCTGGTGGCGTAAAAGCGGATCTGCTTGGCTTGATCTCTCCGCGTGATAGAATCGATAACGATTTCCGGCTGCTATGGAGCACTGACAAGCATAGGGCTCAAATCTCTCCCAAAAGAATCGCCCCACACAACCAGCGACTGATAGGCCGCGCAACACGCACGCCCTGAAAGCCCATATCGCGGAGAATGCATTACGACTGCGCCACCATCTAAAGGGCGGGACTCTTTAGAATGCGCAAATTTATCCGCCACCTGACGACACAGGCGCGCCAAGAGATAAGCCACTGCATGCAAAAGCACTTGACGCGGCCCTCAAGGTCGTTTCCTTTTACAGGAAGAAATCCCGCTGCATCACGTAGATTTGCTCAGCGATCTGCGTTAGTTAATTTCTTAGCAGCATGCCTTGCGGCATCAGCCAACTCCACAAAAAACCAGGGTTCTGGACCACTCAATCCCATCACTTTCGAGGTGATTATGTCTAAACATGTGACAACCCCCGATCGTCCGACAGACGTATCGTCATTCGGATACCGTACGGCTGAGATAAAGCAGCAGCCTCGATTTGCCGTAAGGGCGCAATATGACGTTTCGCCGGGTATCGGATTACCAAGATGACCGAGATGTTTGAGCTTATGCGCCAAATAGCCGAACTGGGCGGGCCTGTGATCCTGATCTTGATCGCTGCATCTGTCTATGTGCTGGCCATCGCACTTTACAAATTGCTGCAGTTCCGGATCGCAGGCGTGGGCCGTCATAGAGCGCTGCAAGAGGCCGTAGATGCCTGGGATGAAGGCGACAGGGGCGCAGCTGCCCTGAACCTCAAGCGCTCCAAAAGCTACCTTGTGCCTGTGATCGAAATGGCTTTCACGGCCACGCGCGAGGACAATGATCGGCTCGTGACAGAGGCCGAGCGACGCTTTTCCAAACTCGAACGCGGCCTAAGATCTATTGAAAACGTGGCGCAGCTTGCACCGCTTTTGGGCCTCTTTGGAACGGTCCTGGGTATGATCGAGGCCTTCCAGGCTTTGCAGGAGGCCGGAAGCCAGGTCGATCCTTCGATCCTTGCAGGCGGCATCTGGGTGGCCTTGATGACAACGGCTGCCGGGCTTGCCGTTGCGATGCCTGCCTCGCTCATTCATTCCTGGCTAGAAGCGCGGATGGACGAAGAGCGCGGCATCGCCGATCATGCGATCCAGACCGTGCTGAGACCCCAGGGCGCCCGTGCCGCCAGAACAGTGCCGGCGGGCGCGCCGCAGCATGCTTAAGCGACCGCGTAAAAAACGACCAATTTCGATGACGCCGTTGGTGGATGTCATCTTTCTATTGCTGCTCTTTTTTATGCTCACCTCAACCTTCTCTAAATTTGCAGAAGTGACGCTGAGCGCGGCCTCTGGTGGCGGCACGGCTGGCGAGCAAAGACCCATCTTCCTGCAGGTTTATGAAGACCGCTTGACGGTCAACGGCCAGACACGCCCTCTCGATGCGCTTGAACTGGAGCCTGAGGAAGGTCAGGCGCTGCTGGTTGCGTTGCAAACCGGTGTGACAGCGCAGCGTTTGACCGATGTTTTGGTTGAGTTGCGCAACTATCCCGAACTCACCGTCTCTGTTTTGGGGTCAAGCTGATGCGCAGGATTGTCCGACGCAAGAAAGGCGAGCCGACCATCGCGCTGATCAACATCGTGTTTCTGATGCTGATTTTCTTTCTGGTGGCAGGCACGCTGGCGCAACCTCTTGACGGCGATTTGGAGCTTGTTGAGACCAGCGATCTTGAGGGCCGCGAGCCGCCCGATGCCCTGGTTTTGCATGCCGATGGACGGCTGAGCTACCGTGGAGAAACCCAAGCAAATATCACACAGTTTCTGTCAGGCCGACTGGAAGACGACCTCGTACAAGTGCGCATTGTTCCCGATCGCAATGCCGAAGCCGATGAGTTGGTCGACGTATCGCGCGCCTTGCGAGAGGGCGGGGCGCAGGAAGTTGTCATCGTCACCGAAAGGGCGCTGCAATGATCTGGGCGTCGCGGTTTGGCAAAGTGTTTGTCGTGGTTGCCTCTGTCGGGATGCACGGTTTGGCGGCATATCTTTGGTGGTCTGAGCCAGACGTCCAGACGGAAGGCGGCGCTGTCCAAGCGCGGGTGGGCAGCTTTGCCGATATGACCGCTGGAACGATGTCCGCGGTGACCCCCGAGACCCTTGAAGAGGTTGAGCCAACTGAAACAACTGAAACGGCCACATCGGAGACGGAGGTGGAAACGCCTGTTGATAAGACCGAGGCGGGGATTGAGCCTACCGTTGAGCAGCCCGAAACGCGGCCTGTCGCAGCTACTCCGATACATCAATCTGATCCGCAGCCGACTGAAGCCGATGCTCCGACAGAAGATCTTGTTGCCCCTGAATTGCCCGTCGAGGCGACGCCATCTGAAACAGCGTTGGCTTTGGCGCCTGCGGTGAGCGACCCCGACCGTGCGGATCTAGCAGCGCCCGTAGAGGCGGCTCCAGAAGAAGCGGCAGAGCCTATCGAGCCAGTCATGCTGACCTCAGAGCGCGTTGAGCCAGAGATCACCAAAGTTCTACGCGCCGAGCCAATAGTGACGGCGGCCGCTCCGCCACCAGAGACACTGCAAGCGCTGCCTGAGATTGGCGTGCAGGTCTCCCCTCGGCCAGAGGTCCGACCGCAACGAATCGAAGACGAGGCGCAACAAAGGCGCGCGCTAGAACAGCAGCAAAGACAGCAGCGCGAACCTAAGCCGGCTCCGCGGGAGAAACAGGGTAGAGCTCCGCAAAATACCAGGGCAGGGGCCGTCGATGGGAGTGACCAGGGACAGGCGAGCCAGCAAAGCACAACGTCAGGGCGGTCGACCGCTGCGGGCAATGCGGCTGCCAACAATTACCCCGGCCTTGTTTGGCGCAAGTTGTCCCGCGTGCCGCGCCCGAACGTTGGGTCTAGAGGCACAGTCGTGGTCAGCTTTTTGATCGGGCCTAATGGAGGTCTCAACGGCGTCTCAGTCGTGCGCAGTTCAGGATCTGCGCGCCTTGACCAAGCAGCGCTACAAGTCGTCCGCCGTGCGGCGCCATTCCCAAGACCGCCCGCGGGCGCACAACGGTCCTTTCAAATCAGCATTGAAGGCAGAGTCTAGGTCAGGGCAACTCGGCTGGGCCGTGCGTTGCGCGATTTTTCGGTAGCGCTATCCCGTTCTTGCAATGAGCAGCAAGATCTCTGCGTGAGTGCTGCGCCCACGCGCTTGCGCTATGAATGAAGATCAAACGAGATCGTGGGATAGCGCCTTTTGCATCGCCAGGACGAAACCACTCGATGACCGCCGACACAGTCTCCATGAGGCTATGTTTGCGTTTGGGTTAGGAAGGATGTTCTATGTTTGAGAGTTGACGTTGATTTCGTTGGGTGGAGGGGTCGCACGTGAATTGCCGATGGGACATCTTGAACGAGAGAGTGCGAGTGCAATTAACGCATAATACATATTATGTTAAAAATATACATAATGACTTTGGATGAGTTTTGCCCAGTAAAACACTGTTATCACACAGTATGAAAATCAGAACACACAGAGAAAACACAGTCACCTTAAATTCGCACCGCTATACATGACGCACCTCGACAGCGCCGACCGACAATCGTTATCACAAGGAAAACCGCAGAGACCGTCATGACCTCTATTCTCATTCTGAACGGCCCAAATCTCAACCTGCTCGGCCAACGCCAGCCTGACGTTTATGGGACAACCACCATCGCTGACATCGAAACCACGTGTCAGGACAAAGCCAAAGCGCTCGGCGTGGAGATCAGGTTTGAGCAAAGCAATTCTGAAGGAACGCTTGTCGATCTCATTCACAGCGCCAAAGGCCGCCATGATGGGATCATCCTGAACGCTGGCGCTTATACGCATACCTCTATTGCTCTCATGGATGCCATAAGCTCTGTCGAACTGCCGGTCATCGAATTGCACCTGAGCAATATTCACGCGCGCGAGGCGTTTCGGCACGTGTCCTACATTTCCAAGGTTGCGGTGGGTCAGATCTGTGGGTTTGGGCCAGCGGGATACCCACTGGCCCTTGATGCGATGCATCAGCTTTTGGACACCTAGAATGGCCTAAAGGCTCGGAAAGTAATCTTCGCACACGCCTTCACGGTACACATCTGCCGTGCAGCAATGCAGACCACCTCCGAAAGCATAGGCATCACGGAGATCGACCTCGACCACATCCATGCCCAGCTTATGCATTTGCTCTGCCTGATAAACCTCTGTTTTTTCGACACAAACGGTTTTGGGGTCGAGGACCAGAACGTTCATCGAAAGCCAAACAGACGAATAACAGAGCGGCGGCGGCGCATTGTGCGCGGGTTGCGCTGCGTCCACGATCTCCCATCCGTTGGCCTCGAACATGCCACGCTGTTCTTCTGGCAAGCGGCGCTGTGGATTGTTCAGGATCAAGCCCGGACGCAAGGGCGTAAAGGTCGCGTCAATGTGGATAGGATACGGATCGCCAGGGAAATTCACAGCGTGCACACGATGATCAGGAAAGTGCCTGCGGAGCCACTCGATACCTTTAAGGTTGGTCGTAAACCCATGTTGTATAACCAAATCCTTCCCAAACCGCAGCACGTCGGCAGCATCAAAAAGCGGCTCTTCCTCGGTGGTGACAAAGAACTTTTCCGCCGCCCATTTCAGCCGTTTCTCAACCCCGATCCTGTCTGAAAGGTAATCAGGATGATAATCTGCGTCCGTCAGACGCGGCTTAGGTGCGGCCTCGTGACGGAAGTTTGGGTCTTCCTCCCAATACCGCTGCATAAGAGGGCGATAGTTCAGGTATTCAAACCACCGGCACCTGTAAGACATTGTAGCTTCGAGGATTTCTGAGCCGACGGTCAGCAGGACATCGCGCGGTGGCATGCATCCGAACTGGCTGTCGGTGTGGAAATCAGGTGTTGTGACCGACTGGGAGTGATCAATGGCATCCGGGCGATCCACGCGGATGCCGCGGGCACGGAGTTGATCGGAAAATTTGTCAAGCAATTCATTGGCTTGGTCGATCGTCTCTTGAGGCCGCCTGCCCCATTGGCCGCGCATGTCGCTGTCTTCCGGCACCTTGGCATCAAGCGCAGGTTCTTCGGGTGGAATATGACAGTTATCCGCACGTCCGACAATGACGTGGCGCAAAGGATCCCATTCATTCCAAGAGTTTACGACGGTTTTTTCAGGTGACCATTCCATGGGTCATCTCCTTTAATGCAGGGGATGAAGGCTCGGGGCCTCCAATCTCCCGATTGAAAATCCCGGCGTACAGGAACAGTGAGGGTAGAGACGGGCATAGCGACGCCATCGCCCTGCCCCAAATTCAGTTTTGTACAAGTTGGGGTAAGTTGAAAAGGTGCAAAACACAATTTGGGGTATGTTTTGACTGGATGAGGTTGGGGGCAGCTATTGTCCGCGATGGGAACAAGACTGCCGTTTGATGAAACCAGCCCGGATCGTATGGCACGGTGCAGACATGAGCGCGTTCGTCAGGCTGCGGCGTAGCGACCAGACATCCAATTGGCAGCACGTTACCGTCAGATCCCGCTGAAGACTAAAGTGTTGCTCTGCTGTTGCGATTTCGCCTTACCCCGGGACGACCTGACGAACGCGCGGCGGGCTGACGCCCTAGGTTCAACGCGGCTTGGAACTGCTGCTGTGGCTGTGTCCAATCAATACCTTTGTCTGCTGTGGGGACGAAGTGACCTTTGCTTTCCATACTTATGACAAAAAGTCCGGTTAGATTGATCACATGT
>CAKZYL010000269.1 GCA_937884705.1 uncultured Roseovarius sp.
TGCTGGCGCGTCTGGTCTACCCTGTGGCGCATCCCGGCTTCGGCTATCAGATGGCAAAAGGGTTTTACCCCCGTATTGACGACAAAAAGCTCAACGGCCGTGTCACGCGCCTTCTGGTCAGCCCGCTTCTTATTGCGCTCAAAAAGGTCGTGGGCGACCGAGATTACCTCGATTATCTTCGCAGCTTCCGCTATCCGCTGTCCGGCGAATTTGCGATGCGAATGATGACGCTGCCCGATCTGCGCATTCCGTCTGATTGGGGCCTGGAGATCGGCGTCTTGTCCGAGGCGTGGCGCAATCTCGCGCCGCAATCGGTGTGTCAGGTGGAGATCGCCGACGCCTACGATCACAAACACCAAGTTCTTTCGCCCGATGATGCCAGCAAGGGCCTGAGCCGGATGTCGACAGACATCTGCAAAGCGGTTTTCCGCAAACTGGCCTCGGACGGGACTGTGTTCACCCCGAACCTCTTCCGGTCTTTGAAGGCCACGTATTACCGCGCCGCTCTCGACTTGCTGGAAAGCTACTACAGCGATGCGAAAATGAACGGTCTCACTGTGGATCGGCACCTTGAAGAAAAATCCGTGGAGCTTTTTGCAGATAACATCATTCTGGCCGGCCAGCTTTTCCTGGAAAGCCCCAATGAGACACCTTTCATCGCCACATGGAATCGCGTGCATGCGGCCGACCCAGATTTCCTGATGGATTTCAAACGCGCTGCGGCGGAGGATGAAGCGGACTTTCTTTGACGCACCGCTCAGGCGTAATCCGCGTCTCGTTCTCGCAAAAACCTAGGGTACTCCGCGCCACGCAAGGACACCCACCGACGTCTCGCGTCTTACCTTCTTAGGCTAGAGAGTTCCGCCTTCTGGCCAATTCTTCCAGTGATTGTTAGGCGTCTCAGGTTTTGAATAGTGTTCCAAGGATCCTGTTTCGAGAACCTTTGCCAACTGCTTAAAGGTCTCAGTTTGGCTTGGGAGTTGTCCAGCGGACAAGTCGGGATGGTGCCATTCATCCAATTGTAAAAGTTGCTGCATATCCGGAAGGACACTCACCCGCCGTTCTGTTTCGGTTCCCAACAAGTCATCTTCATGATCGCAGGCAATGTAACGACACAGTTCGACAACGGCAGGAAAGTCTCCCGCCAAAGTCACACCGTTCTGTGCATAATCGGACATCTCTGGAATGCTCAGATGTCGCCCGCGCAAAACTATACTTCCCGCCATCGAAGTGCGTTCGGGGTCGTTCTCGTCTATCCATTCCTCGTTTGAGATAGGCCAAAAATTCCTCATGTCCCAATTAGGGTTCTGCTTCAAGTAATTTTCGTGGGCCGCTTCGGACACATAGTCAGAGCGCTTGTTTCTATCCTTTAGTCTGTTGGCGATGGTCGTGATTGTGAGATCGGGGTGACCGGCCCGCGGAGAAAATCCGAAAGTTTCGAAGACGACTGCCCAGTCCTCTTTTGATCGAAACAGAGTTAGTCGTGAGGCCACTGGATAGATGTAACCATTGTCCAACATTGGGAATACGTAAGCTTCGGCGGCTTTATCAAGCACGCCAAGAATATCGTGACCACTCAATAGGCCTGATCGGCGTTTCTTGGAAGACCTGAACATCGGTAGAGCTTGAAGCCCGGTCTATTGCAAAGCAAGGGCTTCGTGCGTGTCTTTGGAATGGAGCGTCATTCTATGAGATTGCTTTAGCGACTGCCTAGGCCCTCGCATCCGACCAACCTTTTAAAACCGATTGCTGATCCAGCGGCATTGGTACGGGGCAAAGGGGATCTCCGGTCCGGTCAGGATCACTTCGTCACCTGACAGCAGATCCCTCCACGCTTCATCCATGATAAGGTTGATCTCCGACGGGCTGACCAGGACGGTCTCATCGCTCACATTGTGAATGGCGAAAATGGATTGGTTGCGATCAAGGCTTTGCCGCCAGACACCGAACAACCTGTCATCAAGGCGCAAGGTGAATTGCGTAGCATTGGGGTGAAAGCCGGGTTGTTTGCGCCGGATCTTGAACCTCTCTGACAGTGCATGCATGACCTTGTGCTGATCCGTTGAAGGGTCGGCGAGTCGCTCCAAAAGATCTGGATACTGCCAGCGATGCCGGTTGATCGCGCGGTTCATGCCGCGTCGTTCAACGGCTTCATGATCGCTGGGCGTGGCCAATAGAGAATGCGCGTAAATCGCCGGGATGCCCTCAAGCGACATAGGGATCGTCTGAGAGCATAGAAATCTCGCAATATGATGCTCATCCACACCCTTGAACGTCCTGCGCATCACATCAAAAAGGGAACAATTCAGTTCATAGGCGCTCTCTGTGCCGTCCGGCAAAGCGCGCATCGACACCAGCGCACCCGCTTCGCGCGCGGTTTCAATCATGCGATCTTTTTCCTCAGTTGGCAGGACGCCTTCCGCCGGGCGCATACCAACACCGTCATGGCTCGCCGTGAAATTGAGATAGGCACATCCCAATTGCGCGGGCGGCATGCTGGACTGCCAAGCATGCAGATACCGCGCTGTGCCCGATTGCATCGCATGCAGGATGAGCGGTGGAAGCGGGAAGTTGTAGACCGCGTGTGCCTCATTGCGGTTGCCAAAATAGCTGAGGTTTTCGGTGCGCGGGACATTCGTTTCAGTCAGCAGCACGACCGTTTCAGACGTGTAATCGGCGAGAAGACGCAAAAGCTGCACAATGGCGTGGGTTTCCGGAAGGTGGATCGATGTGGTCCCTGGCACTTTCCAAAGGAATGCCACCGCATCCAAGCGCAGAATGCGCACGCCTTTGTCGATATGCACGCGGATGATCCGAAGCATTTCAAGCAGGACTTCGGGATTTTCAAAGTTCAGATCAATCTGGTCATGGCTAAAGGTGCACCAAACATGTTTCTCACCGTCGCGCGTCTCAATCTTTTGCAGTAGCGGCGTCGTCCTTGGGCGCACCACCTCAGAGAGGTCATCCTCCGGGTTGCCCTCGTAAAAAAATTCGTCATAAGGTGCATTGCCCTGCCGGTATTCATTGAACCAGTTGCTCTGGCTCGAAACATGGTTAAGGACCAGGTCCGACATCAGGTGAAAGCGCTGCGCGATGCGTGCGATATCGCTCCATTCACCCAATCTCTGGTTCACCGCGCGGTAGTCGGTGACGGCGAACCCGTCGTCAGAACTGAAGGGAAAAAAAGGTAAGATATGCACGCCGCTCACGACGCCCTTCATGTGCCGGGTCAGAAAATCAAGCAGCAGATCAAGCGGTTTGTGCTGCCCATCAATGAGTGTATCGCCATAGGTGATCAGAAGCGCATCCCGCTCTGACCAAAGCCTGTTGCTTGGCGATCTGGCCCGCTTTCGGGGCGTGCTTTCATCGGGCCAAAATATCTCCAGAACTGTCTGCGCCAGGTCTTCCGTGTCTTCATTCGGATAGATCTTGCCCAAAAGCTCTTTCAGCCGTGCATTGAGAAGACGGTGCGACGTATCCATCACTCACGAACCCCGAGCAAAAATGCAAAACTGCAAAACATAGTTAAAGCCGCGCCATACCATAATGCACTGACTGATAGCGCAGGCCTCATTGAGGTTCCATCTGCCTCGCTATTTTTTCGACATGCGGTCGCGCCAAGCCGAAAAACGCGTCTAACACGCCTGTTTTTTCGACACTTGCTCGGCGCCCTGGAAACAATTCTGATTGCGAGAGATCAATGTTGATTGAAAGGTAAGGACGCGCAAGGCGGCGTATATTCTGGTAAAGAGATGCTGGGCGACGAACGAAGTAGGTGCAATTTATCGAGCCTTAACAAACACCGCCAATGTCGGAGTACATCGCCACTGCAAGCGCGCGACACACACGTCCTATCGCTTGATCTTCGATGCTCTTTGCCTTGGTCACCGCAGACTTGGGACCAGGGCACATGATACAAAACACCACAAGAAGCAATTGCATTGCCTGCGTGCCGTTATAAAGATCGTTCGGGTACCTGGAGGATTGAAAATGCGGATTGTCCAATCTAACATTGATCGTGATGGTCGCTGAGGTTCGCTGCGGAATGACGAAAATCATGCGCGCAGAAGGATCAAAGCATGGCAACGATCTCTGAATCTGAGCCGATTTCGATAGGTGTCCTGTTTTCGGAAACAGGGATTACGTCGGTTGTTGAGCAGACGCAACGGTACGCCGTTTCGTTGGCCGTGTCCGAGATTAATGCGCGACGCGGCGCGGGCAATTTCGAACTTCAACCCATTTTTCTTGATCCTGCATCGGACCCCAAGCGATACGAGGCCGAAGCCGAAAACCTGATCTCGCAAGGGGTCCGCATCATTTTTGGGTGTTACATGTCTTCTGCCAGGCGGGCGGTTCTGCCCGTCGTTGAACGCGCTGGCGCATTGCTTTTTTACCCCACACTCTATGAAGGCTTCGAGTTTTCCGCCAATTGCGTCTATTCCGGCGCCGCCCCAAATCAAAACAGTTTGATGTTGGCCGATTACATGTCCGAGAACTTTGGCAAGCGGCATTACTTTGTGGGGTCGAACTATGTTTTTCCCTATGAATCCAACCGCATCATGCGCGATTTGCTCGTTGCGCGCGGCTGTACCGTTCTGGAAGAACGCTACATACCTCTGAATCCCAAAGATGATGACATTGACCAGATCATAGACGAGATTAACAAGCTCGAGCCGGATGTTATTTTCTCTACGGTCGTGGGGGAGGGCGCAATAAAGCTCTATCAACGATACGCGCAGAAAGGCCGGACACGAGAAAAAAGCCCGATCATGAGCCTGACCACCGGAGAGCCGGAGATCGCTGAGATGGGCGTCGATGCTGCCGAAGGGCACTATACCTGTGCGCCTTACTTTTCATCGCTGCCGCGTGCGGTGAACCAGAGCTTTGTGACGGCCTATCGGTCTGCCTTTGGGGCCCATGCCCCGATATCGGCTTGTACGGAAGCTGCGTATTTTCAGGTGCATCTCTTTGCTGAGGCGTTGAAGCTTGGCGGGCCTGACGCCATCCTGCAAAATCTGCCCTTGGTGGAATTCGACGCCCCGCAAGGTAAGGTGAGGGTCGACCGGACCACACAGCACACGTTCCTCACGCCGCGCATCGGTCGCGTCAATCCGTCAGGTGCGTTTGATATCGTCTACGATCACAGAACCGCTGTGCGACCAGATCCGTACAAAGTTGAGCCAGAAGCGAGCGGCTGGAGCCGTTTCGTGGGTGGTGCGTGATCAGATAAATCAGCAACCATGGCTCATTTTCAGCTCAAATCGCTTCGTGATCTGTTTGTGGTGGTGGCTCACCCGCCTGATCCTGACAGCCAACTGGTCATGCAACAACTCGAACGTATCGGCTGCCGTACGGAGGCCGCGTGGCCCATTCCACGCGACCTGCCCCAGGCGACTGATGTGCTTGTCGCAGCCATTGGTCATGACCACCATAAGGTTCTGAAATCCACGCTGCGGCGGGCGGGCGCGCGTCGCCCAGACGTGATCGCTCTGGCGGATTATGAAAATCCGGCCATGTTGGAGTTGATGCTGGATCTGGACGCGCTTGCGGTGATCTCAAAACCCGTTCGGCCCTTTGGCATTCTCACAAATGTGGTTGTTGCGCGGAACGTCTCATTGACCAGCAAGGCCCTGGTGAGTCGCGTCAGACGGCTTGAATTGCGCATGGAAGGTCAAAAGAAGATCGCGAAGGCCAAAGCAATTCTGATGGAAACGCAGGCAATCTCTGAGGAAGATGCCTATAAAATAATCCGAGCACAGGCTATGACCAAGCGCATTTCGATTGAAGAGATGGCAGATGCGGTCATTTATGCTCATGATCTATTGTCAGGGCGTACAAACGCCCCATAACTTAATCATCGATTAATCAACGGCGCTTAATCGAGTTTGAAAAGCGGATCCGATGCCTCATAGGCACGGACGCACCCGGGAAACGCAACAAAGCCTTTCCCACGAACTTTAGGATATCACTGGCATCGAAACGGCAGCATGACCGCTGCGCGAGCACTCATGCTGCGTTCGATGTTCGAGAGAACCCGTCAGCGATACCCAGCGACCATCACCATCACAATCATAGACTGGCTGCATTTTGCGGCCTTACCGAAGGGAGTGTGCCATGAGCATGAACCGCAGAAAGTTTCTTAAATCTTCATCTTTGTATGGTGCCGCCGCCGCACTTGGGCCGTCGGTTTACGCCGGAACGGCCAAAGCGAGCAGCGAAATCGAAGTTGGCGTGATGTTTTCTTTGACCGGCGGGCTGTCGATTGTTGAGAAGACCCTCGCCGACGCCACCCTGTTGGCGATTGAGGAGATCAATGCGGCAGGTGGCGTTGCCGGCAAAGAAATCGTGCCGATTGTCGAGGACGGGGCATCTGACCCGAAAACATACAACGAAAAAGCATCCAAGCTCGTACTGCGTGACCGCGTTCCGACGGTCTTTGGATGTTACACATCGGCCAGTCGCAAAGCGGTTCTGCCAGTTTTCGAGCGGCGCAAAAACCTGCTCTTCTACCCGACCTACTATGAGGGATTTGAGTGCTCCAAGAACGTGGTCTACACCGGCGCGGTGCCGAACCAACAGCTGTCCAATTTCATTCCTTGGATCATGGAAAACCTTGGTAAGAAAAAGTTTTTCATCGTCGGGTCAAACTATATCTATCCCCGGGAAATGGCCAAAGTCTCCAAGATCTTGATTGAGCAGGGCGGCGGCGAATGGGTCGCGGACGAGTATCTTGAATTGGGACACTCCGAATGGGGTGCGATGGTCAATCGTATCCGCGAATCCGGCTGTGACGTTGTGCTTTCAAACGTTGTGGGCGACTCGGTGATCGCGTTCTATCGCGAATTCATCAACCAGGGTCTGAGCCACGACACGCTGCCGATCTGTGCCACCGTGACATCTGAGATCGAGATCGCCGCAATGGGGGCAGAGTTTGCCGCGGGCAGCTACACCTCCTTCCCGTACTTCCAAGCCATCCCTACTGAGGCGAACATGTCCTTCCTGGATCGCTACCGCGCCTTCGTAAAGGACGATGCTGCGGTGACCCAGCACGCGCTCGAGTGCAGTTATTTCCAGGTGTATCTATGGAAGCAAGCGGTCGAAGCAGCAGGTGGTGAGGCCACGCCAGACACCATTCGGGAGGGTATCAAAGGGCAAACCTTTGATGCGCCAAACGGCCGTGTCACGATCGATCCTGAAAACTTACACGCCTACCTCACACCGCGAATTGCTCAGTGGGGTGGCGATGGTCAGGGCACCATCATTGACGAATACGCAGACCCGATCCAGCCCTTGCCTTACGTAGCCTATGGCGAGGCAGGTGATGACTTGTTCTGCACCCAAGGCGGTCTCGACACAGCACGGCTGTAATGCAGTTGGGGCGCCGCTCGCTGGCGCCCCAATCTCCCCAAATCACGAGGCACTCCATGGCGGATATTCTATTTATCGGGCTCTCATTGTCGTCAATTCTCCTGCTGATCGCATTGGGACTGGCGATCACGTATGGGGCGATGGGCGTCATCAATATGGCCCATGGTGAGCTTGTGATGATCGGTGCCTACACGGCGGTCCTTTCTGGGATTTATTTGAATTTCAATATGTTCGTGGCGTTGCCGCTTGCGTTTTTCACCGCAGCAGCGGTAGGCCTTTTGATTGAAAAGCTGGTGATCCGACGCCTCTACGGCCGGATTATCGACACGCTGCTCGCGACATGGGGCGTTGCAATCCTATTGCAGCAGGCTATCCGCCTGCAGTTCGGCGCCACGTTCTTCGACGTCACCGTTCCTGGTCTGGGTCCAGGCCTGCAGAACATTGATGTGCCATCGTTTCTGAACAAGCCGTTCGACGTGGCCGGGTTTACGGTGCAGCCCTACCGGACCTTTATCATTGCGGTCACGTTGATCCTTGCGGCGCTGACCTGGTATCTTTTCTACCGCACGCGCATCGGCATGCAGGTGCGCGCCATCATGCGCAACCCGGATATGGCGGCAAGCTGTGGCATCGACGTGCGGCGTGTGTCCGCGCTGACATTTGCCTATGGCTCAGGGCTCGCAGGCGTCGCAGGGGTTTTGCTTGCTGGATTTAAGACGGTCCAGCCAGATATGGGTGCCGCCGTGGTTGTGGATGGCTTCCTCGTCGTGGTGGTGGGTGGCGTCGGGTCACTCCTAGGCACGGGTTTGGCCGCGCTTTTGCTGGGTCAGATCAACGGTATCGTGGCGGTTCTGTCCAACGATATCGTGGCGCGCGCAGTTGTCTTTGGGGTCGTCATCGTGCTGATCATGTGGCGGCCGCAGGGCCTCTTCTCCTTCAAAAATCGCTGAGGACATGTGATGAGACTGTCCGACTCTCCCTATGTTGACGTCTTCGCCTACGGCATGTTTATCGCCGCGATCCTGCTGTTGCCTCTGGTGATGGACGATCCGTTCTGGCTGAACCGCATCGCAAAGTACCTTGTGTTTGGGATGCTGGGCGTCGCGATTGCCCTGTCGTGGGGATATGCGGGAATTCTGAACTTGGGCCAGGGGCTCTTTTTCGGAATTGGCGCGTATATGGTCGCCATGTCCTTGAAATTGCAGAGCTATACCAGCCTCCAACAGGGGTCAGACAAGCCTGTGCCGGACTTCATGCTATGGAATGCAGAACCCGGTGCGCCCACCGATCTATGCTGCATCGTGCCCGGCTCTTGGATCTGGCAGCCCTTTCAGGCGCAATGGTTCGGGATGGTCATGTCCGTGGTCGTGCCGGTGGTGATCTCATACATCCTTGCCACGGCGATATTCCGGCTGCGGGTATCGGGCGTCTATGTCGCCATCATCACCCTGGCACTGGTTCTACTGGCACGACTTTTGCTCATTGACGCGCAGCCGCTGACCAATGGGTTCAATGGTCTGACAGATCTCGGGTGGCTGACGGTCGCCGGGATCGAGTTCGATCCCTATTTGACAGCGACCTATTACATCATCGCCGTATCTCTGTCCGTCGTGCTGGTATTGGCGCGTCTTCTGATCTCCACCCGGGCCGGTCTTATTCTGCAATCCACACGCGATGACCCAAAGAGATCCCGGTTCCTCGGCTTCGATGTGGCCACCTATCAGGTTTTCTTTTTCACAGTGTCCGCGGCTATAGCCGGGTTTGCCGGCATGCTCTACGTGATCGCGGCTGAGTTTGCCTCCCCCAGTTTTATGGATCTCACATTCTCCATCTCGATGGTGGTCTGGGCGGCCGTTGGGGGGCGCAGCTCTCTGCTGGGGGCCTGCATCGGGGCCATCTTGATCAACACGATCGAAGCGTCGGCCAGCGAGACGGAGCTGCTTCAAGAAAGCTGGCGCGCGGTGATCGGCCTGATCTTCGTCCTGGTGGTTCTCTATCTGCCGCGTGGTCTGGCCGGGATCGGGCAGGAAACCGTGGACTGGATCGGGCGCAAGGCCGGGATTTCGGGACGGTCCCGGTCCGGTCGGGTGACCAATCCATCGGCGGCTGAGTGAGGGCGAAGACATGGCAAACCCTGCATTGATCATTGATGGTCTGAGCGTCGATTTCGGCGGTTTCAAAGCCGTTGATGGGTTTTCAACTGTCATTGATGACGGAGAGCTGCGCGTTGTTCTGGGCCCCAATGGTGCCGGCAAGACAACGATGATGGACCTGATCACCGGCAACACGCGGTCCACCGGCGGCACTGTGACGATGTATGGAAAAGACATCACCAACCACGCCGAACATGAAATTGCCCGCGCAGGCCTCGGCCGCAAGTTTCAGATCCCAAGTGTCTTTCGCGATCTGACGGTGTTTGAGAACTTTGAGGTGGCTGTGACCAAACAGCAGGGCGTTTTCGGCAACCTTCGTTTTGGCCTGCGCGCATCTGAGAAAGAGAAGCTCGACCAGATCATCGAGTTGACCCAGACCTCCGACGTGATCGACAAACGGGCAGGTGATCTGAGCCATGGACAGATGCAATGGCTCGAACTGGGGATGCTGATCGCGCAGGATTCCCGCGTCATCCTGCTCGATGAGCCGACCGCTGGAATGACGCAAGGTGAAACCTATCGCACGTCGCAAATCATAAAGGCGCTCAAAGGCCAGCACACCATCATCGTGGTGGAGCATGACATGGCCTTTGTGCGCGAGATTGCAGAGAAAATTACGGTCATGCATCTGGGGAAAATGCTGGCCGAAGGCCGCATGGACGTCATCGAAAACGACCCGAAGGTGCAGGATGCGTATCTGGGCAGCGGGGGAATACACTGATGCTGTCTGTGGCAGGTCTTGAGAGTTTTTATGGGCGCAGCCAGATCCTGCACGGGATCGATTTTGAGGCCGAAGACAAGTCGATTGTCACCATCCTTGGCAGGAACGGCGTGGGCAAGACGACCTTGCTCAAGACCATCCTCGGTCTCACCGATCGCTCCACTGGGACCATCACGTTGAACGGTGTCGATATCGCCGGTCACGATACCCATATGCGCGCAAGAAGCGGCATCGCCTATGTGCCCCAGGGCAGACACATCATCCCGGATTTCTCCATTCGGGAAAACATTATCATGGGCAGCTTTGCCGCCGAAAACGGCAGCGGCAAAATCCCTGATATCGTTGCAGATATTTTTCCCTATCTGATCGAAAATCTCGACCGTCCTGGTGGGGTCCTCTCTGGGGGTCAGCAACAGCAATTGGCGATCGCCAGGGCCTTGGCCGCGCACCCCAAGGTGATTTTGATGGATGAGCCCACGGAGGGCATTC
>CAKZYL010000270.1 GCA_937884705.1 uncultured Roseovarius sp.
CGCTCCATTCTCTGCTCAACGAGTTTCAATTGTCGGCGTGCGATCTCATCGGCTTCGTGACAGGGCCGGTCCGGCGCGTCGGATAAATCAAGCAACTCCCGGATCGCGTCGAGCGGAAATCCCAACTGTCTGCTGTGCCGGATAAATGCGAGGCGATCAAGCTCAGCGTCACCATAGCGACGTTGCCCGCCTTCGGTCCGACCAGGTTCGGGCATCAGGCCGATCTGCTCATAATAGCGGATCGTCTGAACCTTGGTGCCGGTTCTCTTCGCAAGAGTCCCAATTGTGAGCATGTCGAAACCCCGTTAATCCTCTAGTGAATGTAGATTTGTCTCACTCGTGACGCAACCGCGGAAATCACGTTTTGGCGATCTCTGGCGCGCTCTTTAGAAAACTACTTGAACCTACAGTAGCTAGAGGATGTAACCCGGCTCAAAACAGAGAAGCAAACGGGCGAAACAACGTGCGTCTTTCAGTTATTCAGAGAGTATTGTGGGGTCTGGCAGGCACAGCGCTTCTTGCCTTTGCGGCATTCCAGTATTTCGAACCTTCGACCGATACCGACGCTAGTGCCTCTAACCCTGCGTTTTACGCCGATTTCGAACTGACCGATCATCGTGGATTGGTGCAGACGGATGAGTACTTTGCCGGGAGGTGGATGCTTGTCTTTTTCGGCTTTGCCAACTGCCCGGATGTCTGCCCAACGACGCTCGCCGAAGTTGCCGCCGTCATGGAAGACCTGGGAACAGATGCAGAGAAAGTCCAACCTATCTTCATCTCGATTGATCCTGAACGCGACACACCCGCTGCGCTGGCTGAGTATGTGCCCTTGTTCAACGCAGGCATCATTGGGCTGACCGGCACGCCGGAGCAGATTGCTGAGACGTCCGAGACCTTTCCGATCTTCTTTGAGCGGATTGAAGAGGCCGCCGCGCCAGATGGCTACACAATGGGCCACACATCGCACCTGTTCCTGTTCGATCCCCAAGCGGGCTTCGCAGCGTCTTGGGCATATGGCACGCCCGCCGAAGAGATCCTCGCCGACCTAAAAGAGAGGCTCTGACCGGGATGACCCGCTTATATGGAGAAACGGCCCTCGGGCTGGCTTGGGTAATCGCTCTCATCGCCTCGCTTGCCGTTCTGTTCATTGGCGAGGTGCTCGGGCAGACACCTTGCCTGCTTTGTTGGTTCCAACGGGCCTTCATGTTTCCTCTCGCCATCGTGCTGGGGCTTGGCCTCTGGTGGCGCGATGATCGCGTGGGCCGGTACGGGGTTGCGCTTGCAATTGGCGGTGGTGCCGTCGCGCTTTGGCATCTCGGGCTTTATGTCGGTGTCATCCCGGAACGGATTCAACCCTGCACCGCAACAGGCCCCTCCTGCACGGACGACAACCAATTGGTGTTGGGCGTCCCAATCCCGCTGATGGCGCTTGCTGCTTTTGCCGCAATCGCGGCGCTGTCCGCTCTTTCGTTAAAGGACAAACACGCATGAACCGTCGTGGCCTCATTCTCTCTGTAGCAGCCCTAGGCGCCGCCGCTTTCGGGGGAGCAACTTGGTATGTAAACCGCCCTGCCCCGGCATCGGAGACAGAAACCATCGCTCCGGAACGCGCTGAGGCGCTGATCCGGCCGTACTCTCCCATTCTTGGTCCGGAGGACGCGCCCGTTACCATTGTCGAGTTCTTCGATCCGGCCTGCGAGGCCTGCCGGGCTTTTCATCCAATTGTGAAAGACATATTGGCTGAACATGGCGATGCTGTGCGCGTCGTCATCCGCTACACCCCGTTTCACGGTGAGGGCTCCGAAGTTGCGATCCGCGTTCTTGAGGCCGCGCGCATGCAAGGTGTCTTCGAACCTGTTTTGGAGGCTGTCCTGCGGGATCAGCCACAATGGGCCTCTCATGGCGGCATGCGGCCGGAGCTACTGATCGGGATAGCAGCATCTGCCGGACTGGATCCCGAAGCAGCGCAGGCGCAACTTCTCGCGCCACAGACAACCGGGGTTCTCAACCAAGATCGCGCCGATGTAGAGACCGTCGGTGTTCGCCAAACACCGACCTTTTTTGTCAATGGGATGCCGCTGGATCCATTTGGCGAAGCGGAGTTACGCCGTTTGGTGGCAGCTGAAGTCACAGCGACCAACAGTTGACGACAAGTACGAAAAGGAAAATCAAAGTGAAGAAAGTGCTCAATGGCCTGATGGCCACACTCATGTTCGTATCAGGCGCAGCAATGCCTGCTTTCGCCGGTTCGGAGGACGTGGTCGTCGAAGATGCCTGGGCGCGCGCGTCAATCGGCGTAAACCGTCCGGGTGCCGCGTATATGATAATCCGCAATACAGGCGACGAGGCTGTGACGCTGACCGGCCTCCGCACGGATTTGGCGATGATGCCTGATATTCACCAGACATCAACAAATGCCGAAGGTGTCAGCTCAATGGCCCCCGCAGGCGAGATCGAGATTGCACCGGGTGAAGCTGTGTCGCTGGAACCGGGCGGCCTGCACGCCATGCTGATGCGCTTGCAGCGACCGATGGCCGAGGGAGAAAGCTTCTCTTTGACACTCGACTTCTCGGACGGCGGTGAGATCATGGTCGAGGTTCCGATTCTGGGTATTGCTGCACGCGGTCCAGAGGGCTGATGAACCGGCGCACGGCCCTCAAGTATGCTTTTGCTGGCATCGCAGCGATCATCCTGACACTTGTTGTTGGGTGGTGGCAGGTCGATGGCCCCGGCGCGCCCGAGCAAGCGGGGTTGCGCCCGGTTGCCCTATCTGAAATGGAATTCCGCCTGACAGATCACGCAGGTAACGAGGTTGGACCCGAAAACCTTATCGGCAGCCCGTCAATGGTCTTTTTCGGCTTCACCTATTGCCCGGATGTTTGTCCTACGACTCTGTCGGATATCTCAGGCTGGCTTGATGACCTCGGAGAAGAGGTGGAGGGGATGAACGTGGTTTTCATCACCGTCGACCCCGAGCGCGATACTGTCGAGGCAATGGCCGAATATGTCGGCTATTTCCATCCTTTGATCCGAGGCTGGACCGGTCCGGAAGAGGAGATCGCGCGTGCTGCGCGGGGCTTCCGCGCGCGCTATGAGCGGGTACCAAGGGAAGATGGTGACTACACGATGAACCACACTGCCAGCGTTTTCCTTTTCGACGCGAAAGGCCGGTTCAGCACCATGATCGACTATCACGAGCCGAGGGAATTCGCGGTGCCGAAAATCCGGCGTGCGCTCAATAAAGAAACTGAGGGGGCAACATGAAAATTAGAACACTCGCGGCAGGTTTCGCAATCGTATCGGCGCTGTCGGCGGGCGGGTTGGTAATATCGGGCATATGGCCGAGGAATCCGGTCCCACCAGGTCTGGCTGCTGCGACCAACTGGACGCCACCCCAACTCGCGCTTCCCGCATCAATTGAAACCGAAATACCGCAGTTCGCGCAACCACATGAGGAGCCCGCAATCCCACTCCAGTCCATGCCACGTCTGGAAGTTGCGATGGCAGATACTCTCTTACCGACGATAGAACCTCCGCTCGCCAACTGGTCACGCGATATCGCCACCGGCGAGACGCTCGACACCGTTCTTGAAGAAGCAGGTCTTTCAGCGACCGACCGTACCGAGGTCGCTCTGGCCCTCGGCGCGGAATATGATCTGAGGCGACTTAGGCCGGGGCATTCGGTCACCGTAGTCTCGTCAATGGACGGCAGCCCGCGCAGGGTCGCGCTCTCCGTCGAGGACGGTGTGCGGATCGAGGCGATCTTTGGCGAAGAGCTGGCCACGCAGGTCGTGACCCCGGATCCCGAGTTCATAACATTGGCGGGCGAAGCGGTGATCGACAGCTCGCTTTTCGCCGCGCTCGAAGACGCTCGAATGCCCGCCCGCTTCGCTGTCGATCTGGCACAGATGCTGGGTGGAACCGTTGACTTCCGTCGTGAGATGACCGGCGGAGAAACGCTTCGGCTACTGTGGCGCGAGGCCCGTGTTGGCGAAGACAGGATTGGCCAGCCGGAACTGACCTTTGCATCGCTGGAGATCGGCGGCGCGCTTTTTGAAGTTGTCTGGCCAGAGAATGGGAGCGGTCAGGCAACGATCTACGTCGATGGCACCGTTCTCCGCGTTTTTGCACAGCCTGTCGAAGGGGCGCGATTAAGCTCGGTATTTGGACGCCGTACGCACCCGGTCTACGGCAATGTCCGGATGCACACAGGTGTCGATTTCGCGGCGGCAAGCGGAACGCCGGTTCAAGCGACAGCACCAGGACGGGTCAGCTTCATCGGCTGGCGGGGCGGCTATGGTCGCGTGGTCGAAATCGCCCACGGCTCAGACACAATGACACGCTACGCGCATCTCAGCGCTGTGCCCGAGGGCCTGGCACAAGGCCAACGCGTTGCGGCGGGAGATGTGATCGGTCGCGTCGGCGCAACTGGCACGGCGACTGGCCCGAACCTGCACTACGAAGTCCTCGTGGATGGACGCCCTACTGACCCCCTCTCCGACGACAGACTTGCCGAAGCGGCTGAGAGCGAAACGGATGATACAGCCCCGCTTTTGCGTCTGGCCGAGGCGCGCGCGCTTCTGAATGAAAACCTCGGCAGCGAGATTGCCGAAACGATAACCGAAAGGCTCTGACCCATGAAACGTTTGACCCAAGCGCTTGCCATCACGCTCGCCCTTTTACCAGCGGCGCAGGCCCTCGCAGAGGCAACCCCAATAGACGTCCGCAAGACCAATGGATGCGGTTGCTGTCTGTCCTGGATGAACCATCTCGAAGAGAACGGCTTCACACCAACGGGCCAGGACATGTTCGGCGGCCTTCTCGTTCGCTTCAAGCTCGACAACGGAGTGCCGCAGCGCATGGTCTCCTGCCACACCGCGCTCGTCGAAGGTTACGTGATCGAAGGCCATGTCCCGGCCGCTGACATCCACCGCCTTCTCAATGAGCGACCGGACGCCGTCGGCCTCGCCGTTCCGGGGATGCCCTATGGCTCGCCCGGCATGGGGCCAGAAGACGACCGCGAGGCCTACGACGTATACTTGATCCACGAGGATGGTTCGACTTCGGTCTATGCGAGCTATCCAGAAAGCTGAGCACACGTTCAGGATGGGTCACATGTGTCTGACAATCCACGGCGTAGACTTCGCGCTGATTGCCGACGTCTGGGTTGGGTGACGCAATGCATGCGTTCAAAGGAGAACCAGCCATCGGGGTCCTTGCCGCCCTCATAGCTTTCGTGGTCGATCAGGTCGCAAAGGCTATCGTCGTATCAAATGCGAGCGTCTTGAATGCCGGGGTGTCGGTGGTCCCAGGGTTCGATCTTACGTTCCACCGCAACGATGGCGTGACCTTTGGACTTCTCGGAGGTGCGCCATGGTGGTGCCTTGTGGTCCTTGCACTCGCTATCTGTGCTTGGCTCGCTGCAATGATGCTTCGCACACGGAACCGCATCGAAGCAATTGCCTACGGTTCGATCATCGGAGGCGCGCTCGGCAATGTTGTGGACCGCCTCAGGTTCCGGGCAGTGACGGATTTCCTCGATTTCTATGTTGGCTTCATGCACTGGCCGGCCTTCAACATCGCGGACGTTTTTGTGGTTAGCGGTGTCGGAATGCTTCTGATCGCGCCGAGGGTTCAGAACCGGTCTCGGACTGATCCGTGAGCGTGACCTCGACGCCTTCCATTGGGTCGGCAACGTCGTTGCCGGTGCGCCTAGTCGTGGCCTTTGCAGTTGGCGGATTGGCAGTCCTGACGCTTCCACCTTTCTCGATTATTCCGCTTGCTCCCATTGCGTATTCGGCGATTTTGCTGCTGCTCCAGAGTCTTTCCGCAAGCAGGGCTGCGCTCGTCGGCTGGGCCTTTGGCCTCGGGCAATACGGTTTCGGACTCTCCTGGATCGCGCAAAGCTTTTACGTCGATGCTGAGCGATTCGGAGCGCTGGCGATCCCAGCTGTCGCGGGACTGTCCGCCGGTCTGGCCATTTTTCCAGCCTTGGCTGCGGCGCTCTACTCCGGGATCGCGCGCCGGTCTGCCGGCGGAGGCGTGACGGCGTGCCTCCTGTTCGCAACGTGCTGGACAACGGCGGAGTGGCTACGCGGACATATCCTGACGGGTTTTCCCTGGAACCTCACTGGCTATGCCCTTGTCGAATTCGCTACGCTTCGACAGTTGGCCGCATGGATCGGAAGTTATGGACTGACTTACCTCACTGTTTTTGTTGCCACACTTCCCGCCGCAGTTCTTCTTGCGGAAGGCCGACAACGTTGGAGAATCGTCTTGCTCGGCTTCGCGATCATTGCCGCAGCTCTTACTGCAGGCGCAGTGCGGCTCCACATGGAGGCGTCACAATCGTTGGGAGTCGGACTCCGCATTGTTCAAGGGAATATCCCTCAGGAGGAAAAATGGGCGCCTGAGAACCGTGAGGCGACGCTCGCGCGCTATCTCGACCTCTCAACACGTCCCGGCCCTGTCGACATCCTCCTTTGGCCCGAAACCGCGTTTCCGGGCTTTCTCGACGAGGATGCGGAGGCACGAGCCCGCATCGCAGCAGCCATACCGGATGATGGCCTGCTGCTGACAGGCGTGCCGGATCGAGTTTCGACGAGCAATGGGACAAGATTTTTCAACACCGTTCAGGCTTATGATCAAACTGGAGAGATTCTGGCGGGCTACGCGAAACACCATCTCGTTCCTTTCGGCGAATACGTGCCGTTCAGAGGCTGGTTGCCAATCGAACGTCTCACCGTGGGTTTGGGGGATTTCACGCCCGGACCGGGGCCGCGCACGTTGGCATTACCCGGTGCCCCACTGGTTGCCGTGGCGATCTGTTACGAGATCATCTTTCCGGGCCAGGTCGTTGACGACCTGTTCCGGCCGAACTGGATACTGAATGCGACCAACGATGCGTGGTTCGGGACCAGCATAGGACCCGAGCAACATCTCGCCTCCGCACGCATGCGCGCCGTCGAAGAAGGGCTTCCCGTCGTCCGTGCCGCAAACACCGGAATCTCCGCGATCATCGACGCGAATGGAAATCTTATTGCGCGGCTGGACACTGGAGAGACTGGCGTCATAGATGCGCCTTTGCCCTCCGCCCGACCGCCAACGCCCTATGCGCGCATTGGCGACTGGATCCTTCTTGGCCTAATGCTCGTCTGTTGGATTGCGAAAATGACTGTCGGACGATGGCTGAGTAATGCTTTGCCAAAAAAGATGACTCTATAAACGTTTTAGTCGGACGTTCAGCTGAGGCAGCTCGTTCATGCATGCAAGAAGGCCAACTCGCCATGAGCGACTTTCAGGAGCCGGGGAAATTCGCGTTGCCGAAAATCCGGCGTGCGTTGGCCCGAAAAACTGAAATGCAGCAGTGCTGCTCCATTGACGACGCTAGAGAATTAGTGCCTGCTATTTTTGCGGTGATCGAGTGTTTAGCGTGCTCGACTGAAAAGGGAACGGGGTGAGAAACCTCGGCTGCCCCTGCAACTGTAAGCGGCGAGCAAGCCCGAAACTGCACCACTGACACATGTGTTGGGAAGGTCCGGGGGCGCGTTGAACCGCGAGCCAGGAGACCTGCCGCCAACGCAACGCCTAAAGTTCGGCACTAGATGTCGTCAGGAAGGACGGCAAGGAGACTTGATATGCATATTGAACCCGGCGTCGTGGACGGCGCAAAAATGGTCCTCGCCTATGGCACGGCAGCAGCCGCAGGGGGGTATTCCCTCAAGCTTGCGGCGGACGACCTGAAAACACATTCAGCCATCTCATTTGGAGTGCGCAGCGTTCTGGCTGTCGTAGCCGTTTTCCTCTTTTTCGAAGTCTTCCCGCATTTCGCCGTTGGCATCTCGGAGGTTCACTTCATCCTAGGGACAACAATTCTACTATTGCTTGGTGCTGGACCAGCAGCGGTCGGCTTAGCAGGCGGTTTGCTTGTACAAGGTATGTTCTTCGCGCCAACCGACATGCCCATGTTCTTTGTCAACGTCACCACGCTGCTCTTCCCGCTCTTCGCCATTGACGCTTTGGCCAAGCGCATCATTCCGGAACAGAAGGCTTTTCTTGACTGCAACTACAGTGAAGTCCTCAAGCTGTCTTTCGCCTACCAAGGTGGCGTGATCGCATGGGTCGCTTTCTGGGCGCTATATGGTCAGGGCTTTGGTGCTGAAAACATTTCTGCCGTGGCCAGCTTCGGAGCGGCCTATTTGCTCGTTGTGCTGGTGGAACCAGTGGCTGACTTGGTCGTCCTTGCGGGAGCAAAACTGCTGCGCGATACCAAGCAACGTGGTCTGTTCACACAACGGCTGTTCAGTCCAGCGTAACCCTAAATGAGAATCCTGCGGCTGGTCGACTGACCAGCCTCAGTCTTCTTCGGTAGTATTGCCAATAGCTTTTTCGAAGGCAGCCAGCGTTTCGTCGCTCACATGATGTTCGATGCCTTCCGCATCACGTTCTGCGGTTTCCTCGTCGATTCCGAGGCTTAGAAGAAATGCAACCACAATCCGGTGCCGTCTCCGACAGGCCTCGGCCAACGCCCGGCCCTGCTCAGTCAGAAAAATTGCGCGGTAGCGCTCACGCCGCACCAAACCTGCCGATTTCAATCGCGAGATGTTCTTCGTGACGGTTGGGGGCTTCACACCCAATCGTTCGGCAATTTCGATAGGACGCGCTTCTCCTCGGGTCTCAATCAACTCCGCAATCAGTTCGACGTAATCCTCTGCCATCTCGCTTTCATGCGCTTGGCGCACGATCGCAAAACCTTCCGCCTGAGCTTCTGGAGCCCGTTCCATGGGTTGAATGGTTTCACGGTCATGTGATTGTAGCTTTGTCATATCAAGACTTTGCCTTCCAACTGAGCAATTGACAACTTGTTTGCTTTGGGTAGATAAGTTAGACGTGGCTAACTTTTGGTTTGGAGACTAAAGTGATCCGGAAACTCTCAAGCTTGCTGGTTGCGGTGTGGATTGGCGCAGTAGCCGCTGTTGGGCCGTCCCATGCAACACCGGCAAAGGAAGCTCCGTGGCTGCCGGAGGCTGCTGCCTATCGGCTCACGCTGTTTCTGGGCAATCTGGAACCAATCCCCTGGGACCAGTTAGAAACCGCCTGGCAGGATCCATATCACAACTCCGAGTTTTCCTTGGGCGCGCTTGCATGGTTGAGCGCGAAGAGTGACATCGGTGCGGAACCCGTACTGAACGCGATAGCGCGACGAGATCGTCAGGCCCTTTTCGAAGCCGCAACACAAACAATCGCGCACAGAATCGAAGAGGAATTGGACCGCGCGCTCAACGCGGACGATCCAGCCAGCGCGCAGCAGGCCGTACAAACCGCGCGCGAACTCTACCGCGCTTTTGCAGATGGCGTCGCCGCAGCCGACCCCGAGGCAGCGCGCCAAATTGGCCGTGCATGGCTGGAGCTAAACAACAGCACAGGCTCCGCCGGAGTCCTTGGCGCGGGAGCGACACCTGCTGACCGAGAAGCGATGAACACTGCACGGATAACCATCTCACGCTATCTCGCTGAGAATTACCTGCTAGACGACTTCGACCCGAGGCCACAGCTTACTCCATTGCCTGAAACGGCCTTACTTCGTGGTCGCGATATCGACTTACCGCCGAGCCTTCCACCGGGGGCAGATATCTTTGATCAGGACCCTTTACCGCTGCTTGTCCTCAACTTCGAGGAACAGGGCATCGATGAAACCGATCTGCCTCTGATCGCCTATGGCGACATGCTCTTCGACAGCGCCCAGATATTCGGCGGCCCCGCGCGTGATCTTGGGATCGCGTGTTCGACCTGCCACAATCGGTCAGACATCAATCAGAGGCTCTTCATTCCGGGTGCCAGCCATCGGCCCGGTGCCGTCGATGTCGACGGCGCCTTCTTCAATCCGATCTTCAACGACCGGCGTGACGATCCGCTCGATATTCCCAGCCTGCGCGGCCTGCGGTTTACCGGACCCTATGGCCGGGACGGTCGGTTTGCATCACTGCGCGACTTTACGCGCAATGTGATCGTCAACGAATTTGCTGGCGCGGAACCAACACCCTTCATGCTGGATGCACTGGTTGCCTATATGCAGGAATTCGATTTTCTTCCAAATGCCATGCTGACAACGGACGGCCAGTTGACCGAGGCCGCCACAGATGCGGCGGTGCGCGGGGAAATCCTTTTCAACCAAAACTTCGAGGGGCTCGGCGACCGGTCCTGTGCCAGCTGTCATGTGCCAAGCGGCAACTTCCTGGACCGGCAGGCGCATGATATCGGATCGGTTGCTCCGGGCTATTCGGGCGCGCGCTCAGGTGCCCTCGATACGCCCACGCTTCTTGGAACGGTCTATACAGCACCTTACTTTCACGATGGATCGCTGCCGACACTTGCCAGTGTCGTGGACTGGTTCAACGATACAAATTCGCTTGGCCTCACGGAGGCTGACCAGGCAGACCTGACCGCCTATCTCGAAACCATCGGCGCAGCGGACGAACCCTTTGAGGCCTTCGATGCCGAGAATACGCCCTTCCGGCTCGCTTTCGCTGAACTGACGACATTCGCGTCGACGCTGGACACGCTGCTACCCCGCCGAGACGCAGAACACATCCTTCTCTTGGTCGAAACAGTCGGGGCGGACCTTGCGGCTGACGCAAGTACAATGTCCAATCTGTCTGCTCGCCCGGACGTCCATGCGCTTGCCGAGCGGTTGAACCAGGTTGGCGCGGCCGTGCGCGCAGAGGACTG
>CAKZYL010000271.1 GCA_937884705.1 uncultured Roseovarius sp.
AGGAGCGCCGAAAGACATACTGAATGAAACTCTTCTAAGCGATGTTTTTGGCGTGGAATGTCAATTTCTGACCGATCCCTCAGACGAGTCTATCGTTATCAATTTCAAGTCCGCCAGCATACCGGGCGAAACTCGCGATGACAGAAACTGATAAGCGGGGGGGCCTGGTGCCTGGGTTTGATTGTCTTCTCCAAGGTCAAGATCCTTACGGAATGCCGCGTCGTCCCGTGATTGCGGAACTCAAGAACTGAATCCGAAGGCTCCGACACCAGACGTCATCGAACGCGAAGTGGTTGTTCTTGGGTAGTGGCTGACGGAAGTTGACACTTGGCAGAACCAAGTAAAGACCTCATGAAACCTCCTACTTGCTCGCAATAACCCTGACAGTGAGCCGTAGCGGAGTGCTCGTTGTTTTGTCGCGTCTGGCAAACTTGGCTCAGGACGGCATGCTCAAGGCGAGCCTTCGTTTCTACAATGCTCTACGAACGCTTGAATTTTTGGCGACCTGTGCAGATCCATATGCGTGACCAGCCACATAGGAACAGACCAGGCCCGTCTACGCGGCACAACTTCAACGAGGTTGGGATCACTCTTGGCGTTTTCCAAGGGAACAAAGCCGACACCGATGCCAGCTTTGACGGCAATATCGACCACAGCAGTTTTATCAACAAGCAAAACCAGATCGGGTCTATCCACCAACGCACGCAGCCAGCGATCGGGCGGATCTTCCCTGGCGGAGATCCTAGGCAAGACAAACCGATGTTGAGCAAGGTCGTCACTGACTGGCGCGCCATAACGATCAATGTAGTCAACACTTGCGAAAAGACCGAGTTCCAGTCGCCCAAAAGGCAGGACCACATAGTCTGGCTCTTTGGGTCGCGCGCCCAATCGCACGGCAACATGGGCTTCCGCCAATTCGAGTTGAAGTACGCGGTTGGACACCAAAAACTCAATCTGAATTCCACGATGGCGCTCGGTAAATTTGGCGATTTTTTTCAAAACGAAAGGCGCGACCCCGTCGACCGACGTGACGACGAGACTGCCCTCAAGCGCAACGTCCTGGTTCAAAGCACGACGACGAATACCTTCTAATTGCGTGCGTGTGTTCTCGGCGACTGGTCTGATCTCGTGTCCCAGATCGGTTGGCGTGTACCCGTGTCTGTGACGGTAAAACAATTTGCCTCCGACAAAGGCTTCCAAAGCTTCGATACGACGTATGATCGTCGCACGGTGCACGCCTAGTTCATTGGCCGCCGCACTGACCGTACCGTGCTTAAAAACTTCTGCAGCTGCTTGCAGTTCGTTCCACATTTCATTTTCTCATGTACTGGATTTGCGCATAACCCGCGCGACGTCGAGTCTTCACGCTGTTATCGGAAAAAGCAATCATTTACAGTAAGTAAGGCCTTCAAATTTGCGTGTTCCTCCATTGGTATGCCCAGATTTGACCCGATATGCGAGGTTCTCATAATGGCCCAATTTTGCGCATCTGATGTACAATTTTCGCACATCTTTTTTTGTCAATGCGCTGCCCTCACAGACCACAGGACCCCAAGCTTTCTGAGCCCGCCTCGCGGAGGAGAACGGCGGTCCGATCCGCCATGCGAAACCCTGCATGTTTTGAACCACCTACCGTCAAAATGAGGTCCTAGAATGTACAAATTTGCCGTCGTCACTTTCGCTGTCTTGGCGGCCAACCTTGCACAGGCCGACAAGATAAGAGTTCCGTCTGATTATGAGCCCTATCCTCTGGCCCAGATTACAGATGAGGTCCGCTATCCCGCCGCGCCTCAGCCCCCTGGTACGGTGAACCGCCATGGGGAGGTGGAGTATCTAGGGCACAACGTTTTCGGGCTTCACTGGTACGTCGAGGCCAATGAAGCTGTCTGGCACTTTGTGACGGCAGGCGATCCCGATGATGAGGCGATCCTGTTCGTTCACGGACACCCTGATACATGGTGGTCTTGGCACGAAGTGATGGCGCTCTTGGCCGATGATTTCTACGTCGTTGCGGTCGACACTTTGGGCTACGGCCAATCTGACAAGCGGCTTGATTTGGATTTGACCTATAGCGGTGTGGCGAGTGGCATCGCGAGCTTAATGTCCGAGATCGGTATCGAGACGTTCAATCTGGTCGGCCATGATCGAGGCTCCGTCGTCGGCGATCACATGGTGGCGCAAGACGACGTCACCCCGCGCATCATGGCCTACTTACGGATGCAGCAATCAGCGGACCAACCACATGGCTTTCCCCGACCGGATCACGAAGCCATGGCAGAGGTTGAGTTTCACACCTCTCCGACGTTCATGAGCAGCCTTTTCGCAAGCGACTACTTTTCAGTTGAGATGAGTGAGGACCACCTCGCACGCGCCACGTGGGAATATGGTTTTGAAGGCACAGCGGAAGCTGCGGCTGTCCTCTTCGCAGGGTCCGGGTTTGACGAAGAACTGGAGTTCCGTTTGGCCGAGGTCTTCCCTCGAATGACGATGCCCGTTGTCTTTATGCAAGGCGCAGATGACCCCGGCCAACGCCCGGAAGAGTACTGGCGGACTGCGGATATCGTGCCGAACGGCAAGGTGCTCATCGTTGAGGCCAATCACTTCATTCAAGCAGAAAAACCAAAGCTCGTCGCAGATGCCGCGCGCGATTTGTTTGAGTGATCTCTTTGCACGTGTGCGGCACTCACATCCAAGCAACCAAGTGCCTGTGCCAACCGTGCCGTCAAAGTTAACAAATTGAATTTGATGCCTTTTTTCTAATCAGCGAGGGAAAAATGACCGATAACTTCAGAGTCTTGGCGACGACGGCCGTTACGATGTGCGTCCTTCTAAGCGGGCCATCGCTCGCGCAAGATAAAGATCCTTTTGCGCCTCCGACGAGGGCTTGGGAGCAAGGCTCAATCTACAAGAACTCGGTCCCAAAGGACTTTGAAACGCATATTCTCGCGGAAACTGAAGCGGAGCTTGAGATCGCGCAACGGGTGATCAAGATCTACGAGCTTTTCGTGGAGGGACCAACCAACGAAAGTCTCGCGCCTTACATCTCTGATGAATACATCCAGCACAGCGTCTTTCTGCCAAACGGGCGGGCTCCCCTCGCTGAGCTCTTTGGCGGCTCGGTTGAGGAACGCGATATCTCAATCGACATCCATCGGATCATCGTTTCGGGAAACTACGCCTTTGCTCATGTAAACTTCAGAAACCTCGATCACGATGATCCACGCGATCTCGGGATCGCGGCCGTTGATATGTACCGCTTCGACGAGGAAACCGGTCTGCTGGAAGAGCACTGGGATGTGCTCCAGAACGTGCCGTCCCATTCCCCAAATCCGAACACCATGTTCCTGCTCGCTGAATGAGGAGATCACTTCAATGCGCCTGAGAACTCTTTCAACGAGCACAACGCTGGTTTTTGCAAGTGTTGTGTCCTCCTTCGCCCAGGCCGATGTTGCGCCGCAACCTCCCGCTGCTGACCAGGCGATGCCATTCTACGATCGCCACAAGATCGACATCAGCAACTTGCGTGACTTTTACGAAGGCTTGCTCACAGCGGATGCCATGATCCACCGCAACGCGTTTTTTGACAGCACCACCAAGTGGAAGCTCACCTTGCGCCAGATGATCCTGTCGGGCAGCGGCCACCATACAGCGCGAAGCGCCTATCAGCTGTCGATTATGGGTGTGCCGTTGGAGGAGATCAAAGCGATCTTTGATCCGGGATATGTCGACGCGCTTGACGATCCGCGCCTCAAGGCGGCCTTCACTTACATCGACGTCATGGGCAGCTATCCCATCACTTCCTCGGGAGACATCCATGCCCTCTTGCGCACGAATTACACCGACCGTGCGATTGCAGAGTTGATGCAGCTTGGCGCTATCAATCATGCCTCTGCCACCCATGACGCCGTGTTGCCCATCGTCACAGACCAAGAAACGGTGGACTGGGCGACCGAAAATCTTTCAGCCGTTGGTTGGACGATCGGTCAAAACGCGCCTTCATCACCCGATGAGCAACGCGCAAATCCGTTCGTGGGTGACGCGCAAACCGGTGCCGTGGCTGAAATCAACGCCACCTGGGTGCGCGACGATTACGGTGCCGTTGACCCTGTTTTTGAAACAGATTGGGTCAATTTCATCACCGGCTACGACATCCCCATCATCTCGTTCGATGGCGATCTTGATGGGATCGAACAACCCTTCGACGCTTTTCCAAGTACATTGCTGCAATGGGAGGATGAAGCCGCACGTGCCGCCAACCTGCCACCTGAAAACGCACAACCTTTTGACGTCGCGGCGTATGATTACGACTATTACACAGGTCCTGTAGAGGTTGCTTCAACCGTTCCCTACAGCGACCGCAATATGTTTGACACGTTTTGGGACCGGGGCGCGGCATTTGGAACCTTGGGGATGGATGAATACATCCTCCAGACGGAGCGGACGATGGACTACCGTGAGATCTGGTCGCTCTTTTTTGTGTACCAGCTTGCGTCAGGATGCGTGCACTGTCAGGCCCACGGCGCATTCGGGATATGGGATTATACGGAAGCCGACAACTTTTGGGCGGAAATCCCGGAAGACGAGAAAGCGCCGCTCATTTCCTACATCCAATCGCTGATGGATTTTGAGCGATCAGAGGATTTGGCGGATAAACCTGCTTTGAAGGCCGCGCTCAGGTTTGCCCGGGATGCAGGGCGTTTGCCGACCCGCGTCACCGCCGCTCATATAGAAGAGTTACGCCGTCATTACTCCGACCGGCAGATCCAAGAAATTCTTGCGATCCCGGTCGTGACTGCGTGGCTATCTGGCTCAATGCAATCTGTTGTGGTGGTCACGGATCAGCTTAGCATGTCCTGGACTTTGCGGAACCTGGGGCCGGTTGGTTGGAAGCCCGGCCCGCATCTTGGTCTGCCAAGCGAACAGCGCCCATATCACATGAGCGAGTTGGCCAATCTTCTGTTCTCAGAGATCAGTACCGGCAAAGTTCCGGACGCCGCATCCGAGTGGAACGGTGTTTTTACGCCCCCCGCGATTGATACAGACCAAGACGGGGTCGAGGACGCGTTCGACGGGTTTCCCGATGACCCAAGCCGCTGGGCGGATACGGATCTCGACGGGATCGAAGACGCCATGGATGATGATATTGACGGAGACGGTCTCGATAACGCGCGAGAGCTCGTCGAAGGGACATACCCGTACAAAGCTGACTCTGACGGCGACGGCGTCGATGACGCGGCTGAAATTGCTAGCGGAACTGACCCCGTGAATCCACTCGATTCCTAGAGCCACTTCGCAACCAACGCTCGGATCTCTGAACTTCTGAAGCCTCAGCGCTGGGATCGCGCAATCCGATGTCATTCGCAAAAGAAGTCCACAACGCTGGAAAAGTGTTCAGAATGTTGATTACCCGGAAACTCACCAAACTTCTGTGCGCCGTTGCGTGTTGCGCTCCTGTCCCCGCTCTGTCGCAAGAAAAGGAGACTGCAAGCTATCCCCGTGTTACCGGAGATATCATTATCAGACTGGGCTACAATGGCGACTACGATTCAGACCCACCGCTTGTCGAGGCGGACGACACATTCATTGACGTCATTGCAAGCCCGGTTTTTCATTTCTCAGAAAGGTTCCGCTTTATCACTGAAACACGCGTCGAAACGATCATGCCGCCGGACACCGATCGCGTTTTCGAAGACGAAGGTTACTTTTCACGTATTCTGCTGGCCGAATACTCAATCACGGATCGGCTTTCCGTGCACGCGGGCAAGATGACACCGTCATTCGCCCTCGCCTCTTTTGTCACTCCGGGAATGTATGGCAACAGCTACAACAGAGAGATCGAGTTGATAGAACGCATTGGTGTCGGCGGCGCGTATGTGTTCGGCGAAGGCGCGGCGGGGCAACATACACTGACATTCAATACTTTTTTTGACGACACCACGGTCTTCTCGGAATCCTTGGGCAACAATCGTGGTCGAAACTCCCGATCAGATGGTGGCGCGAGTAACACTGAAGGTTTGGACTCGTTTACGTTATCTCTTGAAGGGCGCGATATGGAACGTTTCCCGGGGCTGACCTACAAGGTCGGGCTGATCCATCAAGCTCGCGGGGTCGACGGTGTCGCCGATGAACAGGGTGTATCAGTTGCTTTACTGCAGAACTATCAGACACTTGGGGGTGTGAACTGGACGTTAATCGGAGAGGTTGCGGCCTTGGAAAACTTTGAAGGCACTGCGGACGATATTGTGTATGCAAGTGCAGGGCTGGTTTACAACAAAGGTCCTTGGACGGCCATATTGTCTGGAACCTATCGTCCGCGTTTTGTGGCGGATGACGAAGACTTTGATGACTACACCATTCAAACATCAATCGAGTTCGATTTGGGCAAAGGCTTCTCACTTGCCTTGGCACATGAATTCAATCGCGATGAGAATGCTGACAACAAACGCCTCGGGTTTCGCTTCTCCAAAGTCATTCAATTGGGCGGCTAGCCATACGTCGTGAACGCACATTGAACCAGGTCGACTGTTCGCTTGTCACTGGCAGTTGCGAGGAAGGTGTTTCTCAGGCCTGCATACGCTCCTCATAGTCCCTCAAGAAGTCTGGTGACCATCCGGAGCGTCGTCAGGCACGTTCGAGCGATAATCGCATGCTCGTCGTTCCCTTCTCCGGCCGTCGCGCAGAACGCCGCCTCGACCTTGGCCGTGACCCAAGCGCTGCAATTCTAGGCCTGTCTGTGCTGTCCGGGCTGAACACGGGCCAACTCAGAGCATACAGCAACATCACGATCCTCGGCGAATTTGCCAAACGCGAAGCGCCGGCCAAACCGTTGGCAGGACCGACCAAAGAACCAAGACGCAAAAGTACAAGTACTCAGGAATGAGGCGCCACCAGTTGGCAACGAGGAGACCTAAAATCATGATCACATGCGCGGCCACGGCCCAAACAATGCTCAACCCAATCAGTTTCACACTCGCCATGCCGTCTCGCCAAAGGACCCAGTAAGCCCAAAAACTAAGGGGAAGAAAGACGGCAACCGACGTGAGCAATCCGGGATTGTAGCCGCCTGTCGCAAGAGCGGAGGCGATATGACTGATCGCATTCACAAACGCGATGGCGATCATGGCAAGGACCGGAAATATGTCCGTGTTGCCCCGCCAAATGGCCAGCGCACCCACCAACCAGACCAACGACGTGTTAATGACGAAAACGGAGGCGCGAGTCAGAATCTCAGGAACGTCGCCGTTTTCCGTCTGGACGTTGAACGCACTGCCGACCAGCTGATTTAACGCGCTTTGGAATGCAAACTCGCGCCCATAAAGATCAATCCAATGCTCTTCAAACTGGTGGCCGATGTAAGCGACCAGCATAACAAGGCCAATGAACGAGGGATCTTTGAAGCGGGCAGTCTGACCACAGGAAAACGCCACCAACATGAGGAAAGGGGCCATGAAGGTTCCGACTTTCATCCAGTGGAAAGTGAGGAACGCGTGCTGGCCGAGGGGCAGCCAGAGCATCGCGAAGGCAAGACCCAAAAACAGAAATGATCCCTTTGCCATGGTTCTCGTCTCAACGTCGATGCGATCGCGCGAAAACCAGCGCAACGAGCAAAATGATCGTCATAACGGAAAACAGAAATGAGTTCGCTTCAAACCCAAGTATCTGATGTTCAAACCCATTGGTGTCCACCAGCGCCCCTCCATAAGCGGATTTAAAAACCATGGCGACCCAGAAGCCGCCGGCAAACATCAATCCAAGCACCACCGGAACCACAACTTCGTCAGCCCACCATAGAAGGTAAAGCGCTGTTCCGGAGACACCGGCGGAAAAGGCCAAAAACCATGCAGCATGAAATCTCGCATGCTCGCTCCAAAGCGGGTTCAGCAAATGCGTTTCGTTCAGATCCGCGATGGCCGGCACCACGCCATAAAAAAGAGTGACGGCACTGACGATGGTTTTGAGGCCGAGAATGGCAAATGGTCTCTTCAAGGGATGCCTCCCTGTTCAATCCAAGAAAATGCTGTTGGAACAAGGGCATGGTAAAACGGGCGTTCCAATTGTGACACGAAACCTACCGACCCTTCCCAGCTTTCAGCATGACGATAGGCGTCCATCCATTCAAGAACTCCCGTTCTGTCAGCAACCCATTTGCGTCGAGATCTGCACGTTCGAAATTCCAACGTGTGTTCAATCGCCATTCGCGTTCATCGATTGCTTCGTCATCGTCCAGGTCAACAACGGCAAACATCACGCGCTTCACAGTTTGGAATGCATCGCCGTCACCTTCCTTTTCGGCCAAATAGGCAAATCCAAAATCCCACGCCATGAACTCTGCCAAGCTGATCTGTTCATTGTCGTCGCTGTCAGCTGAAACCGCGATACTTTCGGCCATTTCTGTTACCTCGCCGAAGTCCAATGCCCCATTTCCACTGGCATCAATGCTAGAATACACGACTTTAGATAACTCCTGGCCCGTCTCCCATGCCATCACGGAAGACGGAGCGGCCAGGACTGTGACCAGCAAAAGGTGGTTGAGCTTCATCGGGTGATCCTCTTTGGCCCTTTCAAAGCGTCTGAAAACATCGAGAATGTCGCCGCATTATGCTGTCTCGACGCGCCAAGAGCACATTGCGTTTCTCACGATCAAAACCCTGAGCGGTCCGAGTTCATCCGCCACAAAGGCCTGCATCGACCCGCAACGAAACATGCCCGACATCTCCCTTTTTCGATCATCGCAGTAGATAGCTTATAGAAATCAGGGTGTTCTAAACGCCCGCGGACATGAAGAAGCGCAATAGCGCAGCATATGCGCGCAGATGCATCATCAAGTTACGGAGCAAATCGACGCCAAGCGCCTTCGGTATTCATAGGAAAGCAAAAGGTTACAGATCGCGCGCCTACGAAGCGAAAACTCGGACTTGACCCGAATGACCTATCGATTTGCTGCCACGCATTTAGGATCTGACAAGAACCGGCCCTCAAAACACCTATGATGCGTCCGATACCAAATCTCTAAGCGCTCGAAACTGGTGTGATCCCTTGTGGCGGGGAGGCAACGATGTAGTCATGGATTTTACTCAGCAGGGGTTTGCGCGGACAGTTCGGGCGCGTAGCGGCCCCTAGGCTGCGCAGATTGCCGGGGCCGTCAAAGTTTATGAAGACCAGCGGCCAGCCATCTCTTTTGAACTGCTCAGCCGCAAGCGCAGAGACGATTGTACAATCATCGGAATGACAGACATGCCGACACACGGTTTCAAATCGCAACGCGGTGAGATCAAACCGTTTGGCGATCCGATTGGAACTGTCGGGCGACGGCAGGCGCGTTTCCAACTCGTAGCCAAAAGAATGTGGCAACCGAATGAAATCATGGATTGGCACGTCTTCTGCTGCAATGGACGATAAAGTGCTCAGGGGGTGATCTAGACGCATCGCAAGAAAGAGGGGCTCTGTCCAGATCGGGGTAAAATCCAGTGCGTCATCGTGATTGGTTCTTGCGACCAGCGCGGTGTCGAGATCGTGGTTTTCGACCATCCGCAACATATTGCCAGGCAGGTCTTCAATCATGACCACTTTCATCTGCGGAAAAACATCCTGAAAAAGCTTCGAGAAATATCCGGTTAGGAAAGGCGCCAATGTAGGCGTCATGCCAATTTTGAATGGAATGGCCTCGGGATCGCGAAACTCGGTCGCCGTGTCTTTGATTTTTTGAGCGTCTTCCAGAATACGTTTTGCAATACCTGAGATGCGCTGACCGAACGCGGTCAAACGGACCTCTCCGCTGAGCCTTAAAAATAGCGCCCCGCCGAGCTCCAGCTCAAGTTTTTTGATTTGGTTGGACAAGGCCGGTTGCGAAACGTTGCAGAAGGCGGCGGCCTGACTGAATTGGCCGAACTTTGCGACGGCGAGCACATATTCAAGGTCTCTGAAGTTCATGGGTGCATAATCAAGAATTATAGGGCCAAGCCATTTTGACCTGAGTCGGAGGCTATTTCGCAGAAATCAGCGCATTTTGCCCGTCACGATCCCTAACACATTTGTCATAACCTGAGACTGAAAAGCCTTACCGCGACTCTTCGGAATCCGTAACCATTTAAATTAAAGAGATAAAAATACGCCCAACTTCACATGGGTTGTGAGTATTTCCAAAAGTTATAGCGCCTGTTCAAAAGATGAATTTCAGAATCTCAGGAGCCGCTCCTACCCCTTTAGCCGGTAAGACGCCCTTCTTCAGGGCCGATTGCAAAAAAAGCACGACCATGGAGTTTAACATGCTTTTCGATCTCACAAACACCTTGCGCGGGGGCCTTTTTTCGACGTCCACGCTCACACAGACGACGACCTTCAATGGTCAAACTCTGTCCAACGGTTTCTTCCAGAATACAGAAGTACAAGACGCGCCGGCATTTGTCCTGGCAAACGACTTTTCTAACTTCTTGAACTTCGGCCAAGTCACCACAAACAATTCTGCGGCCGCAGTACAGTCTCAGGGCTTTGGAAACACCATCTTCAACTTCCCCTTTGCAAGCATTCAGGCCAACAACGGCCCTGACGTCTTTGATGCGACAGGTATCCAGGTGACCGGCAGCGCAGACGTTTTTAACTTTGGTCAAATCTCTGGCGACTTCAACGGCATTGAGTTTCTGACAGGAGGCGGCTTTAACAGCGGCGCAACAGGATTCGACAATCCAGTGTTTGGCAATGGCAGCAACCAAAGCCTTAGCGTTCTCAACTTTGGCACCATC
>CAKZYL010000272.1 GCA_937884705.1 uncultured Roseovarius sp.
ATGTGCATCAGCTGGGCGGTGGTCAATGAGATGGGCACACAGCCACACAGTGCTCCGCGTGCCCATATGGGGATGAGCGATCCGGCCAACTCCAGCCTTTATGCCGCCAGAGAGCCGATCTTCCCCCGCGATGTAAAAGGCAAATTCAGGCGTCTGAAATGGGCGATCCTCGTTGTGACCCTAGGAATTTACTACGCGATGCCCTGGATCCGATGGGACCGGGGCCCTGAGCTTCCCAATCAAGCGGTTCTGGTGGATCTGGCGAACCGGCGGTTTTATTGGTTCTGGATCGAGATCTGGCCGCATGAGTTCTACTTTGTGGCCGGTTTGCTGATCATGGCGGGGCTTGGCCTCTTCCTTTTCACCTCTGCATTGGGCCGTGTCTGGTGCGGCTATGCCTGCCCGCAGACTGTCTGGACCGATCTCTTCCTGCTGGTAGAGCGCAAGTGTGAGGGCGATCGGAACAATCAGCTGCGGATGCTGAAATCGAAATGGACCTTGAAGAAGGTGCGTTTGCGAATGACGAAGTGGACGCTGTGGCTTTTGATCTCGGTCGCCACGGGCGGGGCGTGGGTCTTTTACTTTGCGGATGCCCCGACCCTCTTCAAGGATCTCTTCACGCTGAATGCGGCCCCGGTGGCCTATTCCACCGTCGCGATCCTGACGGCCACCACTTTCATCTTTGGCGGCTTCATGCGCGAGCAGGTGTGCATCTACATGTGCCCCTGGCCCCGCATTCAGGGCGCGATGATGGATGATGACACCTTGACCGTTGCCTACCGCGATTGGCGCGGCGAGCCGCGCGGCAAGGCCAGAAAGCACGATGCCACGCCAGAGCTGGTCGGCGACTGTATCGACTGCAATGCCTGCGTGAATGTATGCCCCATGGGCATCGACATCCGGGATGGTCAGCAGATGGAGTGCATCACCTGTGCGCTCTGCATCGATGCCTGCGACGAGATCATGACCAAGCTGGGCCGCGATCGCGGCCTCGTCGATTACCTGGCGCTTTCTGATGAGCCACGAGAGCGTGCGGGCAATCCGCCCCGCTCGGCGTGGTATCATATCTTCCGTGTCAGAACGCTGCTCTACACGGCGATCTGGGGCTTTTTCGGACTGGCGTTGGTCTATGCGCTGTTCATCCGGCCGGCGATTGACATCACGGTCGCCCCGGTGCGCAACCCGCAATACGTGACGTTGTCGGATGGCGGCATCCGCAACGCCTATGACATTCGCCTGCGCAACAAACACGGGGAAGCGCGGGCATTTGAATTCCAACTGGTCGGGGACGAGGCATTTACCCTGCGGTTGGAAGGCGAGGACGATCTCAACGTTTTAGTGGGCGCGGATGCCACCGAGTTACAGCGCGTATACGTCGTCGCGCCACAGGGCTCCGGCCCGGCGGAAACGGGACGCACTGACCTGCGCTTTTGGGTGCAGGACATGGTGTCAGGAGAACGTGTCTACAAGGATAGTCTCTTTAACGGAAAGGGCACAGAATGAAGGATTTCAAGCTTACCGGCTGGCATGTGCTGGCAATGTTTGTCGCGATGTTCGGCGTGATCATCACGGTCAACATGATCCTCGCCTTTTCGGCGGTGAAAACATTTCCGGGGCTCGAGGTGAAGAACTCCTATGTTGCGAGCCAATCCTTTGACCGCGACCGTGAAGCGCAGGAGGCGCTTGGCTGGACTGTCTCGGCCAATGTGGATGAGGACATGCTGGTGCTGCGGATTGACGATGATCTGGGGCCGGTGGCGCCAGAGATCACGCGCGCGACGCTGGGCCGGGCCACGCATGTGGGCGATGACCGCGAACTCAACTTCAAGTTTGATGGCACGGCGCATTTTGCCGGTGCGGCGGATCTCGCGCCGGGGAACTGGAACCTGCGTCTGACCGCTGTGGCCGAGGACGGGACGCGCTTTCAGCAGCGCATTATCCTGCGCGTGAAAAAATGAGCGTCACCGCCTGCCCCGGATGCGCGACGGCGCCTGTCAGTGGGCCCGCTGGTGGGCGCGGTGCGGCGCAAATGGAGGTGCCGACGCATCATCTGGTGCTGCCGGGCATTCACTGCGCGGGCTGCATCAGCGCGGTGGAATCCACACTGTTGAAACAGCCCAATATCAACGCCGCGAGGGTGAACCTGACCAAGCGGCGGGTGAGCATTGCGTCCGAGCCGGGGCTGGACCCGACACCGTGGATTGCCGCGCTCTCGCGCGCGGGGTTTGAGGCCTATGAGGCCGGGGCGTTGGAGGAACGCCAGGGCGATGACCTGATCCTGCCTCTGGGTGTGGCCGGGTTTGCGATGATGAATGTCATGCTGCTGTCGGTCGCTGTCTGGTCGGGCGCGGTGGACAGCACGCGGGATCTGTTTCACTGGATCAGCGCCGCGATTGCTCTGCCCGCGACCGCCTTTGCCGCGCAACCCTTCTTCCGCCATGCCTGGAGCGCGCTGCGCGTCGGGCGGCTCAATATGGATGTACCTATTTCATTGGCGATCATCCTCGCCTGCGGGATGTCTCTTTACGAGGTGATGCATGGCGGAGCGCATGCGTGGTTTGATGCGGCCCTAGCGCTGACATTCTTCCTGCTGATTGGGCGCGTGCTGGATCAGCGATTGCGTCGAAGGGCGCGGTCTGCGGCCGATGATCTGGCAGCACTTGAGCCTGCGCGCGTGACAAGGATTGAGGGTGCGGACAAGATCAGCCGACCCGTTGCAGAGATTGCGGTGGGCGACCGGCTTTGGATCACGGCCGGGGCGCGGGTGCCCGTGGATGCGGTGTTGGAGGACGCGGAGACCACGGTGGATTGCAGCTTCCTGACGGGCGAAAGCGATCCTGTGACGCGCACAGAGGGCGAGCCGCTGCATGCTGGTGAGGTTGTCTTGGCGGGCCCGTTGGCCTTGCGCGCCACGGCTGTGGGCGAAGACACGACCCTGCGCCGGATTGCGCAGCTTGTGGCGACGGCGGAGGTCTCGCGCGGACATTTCCGCTCGCTCGCGGATCGCGCGGCGGCGATTTATACGCCGGCGGTGCATATCATTTCGGCTGGCGCCTTCCTGGGGTGGCTGGTTGCCACCGGGGACGTGCGCATGGCGCTCAATGTGGCGATTGCCACGCTCATTATCACCTGCCCCTGTGCGCTTGGGCTTGCGGTCCCCGCCGTCGCCGTGGCGGCCACATCGCAGCTCTATCGCAGGGGGCTACTGCTCACCTCGGATACCGCGCTAGAGCGGCTCGCCGGGGTGGATATGGTTGTCTTTGACAAGACCGGCACTCTGACCGAGCGGCGCCTCACGGTGCCACCCGCGCTCTCCTCTGAGGCACAATCTGTGCTGCGGGCGTTGTCAGAGGCCTCCGATCACCCGCTCTGTCGCGGTATTGCTGCCGGGTTGCAGGATGTGTCCCCTGCCCCGCTCACAGACATTCGCGAAGAGATGGGCGAGGGCGTGCGTGCGACCTGGCGGAACAGCCTCGTGTTCCTGGGTCGACGCACGCCCACTGATGCCACCGTCGTGCTGCGCATCGACGAGGACGAGACGGTGCTGCCTGCCGTCGAAACGCTCGTGCCCTCGGCCAAGGATGCCGTCGCCGGGCTGCGCGCGCTCGGGCTGAAGACGGCGATGCTGACCGGAGATACCGCTGAAAACGCCGAACGCATGGCCGAAGAGGCGGGCATTGATCGCGTGTGGTCGGGCGAGCGGGCTGAGGCCAAGCTCGACATTATTGAAGGGCTGAAGGCCGAAGGGGAGCGCGTGCTGATGGTGGGCGATGGCCTCAATGACCATGCCGCGATCAATGCCGCTGATGTCTCTATCGCGCCAGGCTCTGCGCTCGATGCGACGCGCAATGCGGCAGATATCATCATCGTCTCGGGCGACATGACGCAGATCCCGGATGCGATCCGGACCTGCCGCCTGGCGTGCCGCCGGATGAAGCAGAATTTCGGGATTGCAGCCGGGTACAACTCCATCGCCGTGCCGATCGCGGTGTTGGGCTTTGCCACGCCACTGGCCGCCGCCGTCGCGATGTCGACGAGTTCCATTACAGTGGTGGTGAACGCAATACGGGGGTTTAGATCATGAATATCCTGGTTGTTTTGGTGCCCTGTTCGCTGTTTTTGGGCCTTGGTGCTCTGGTGGCGTTCATCTGGACGATCCGGTCCAAGCAGTATGACGACATGGAAGGCGATGCCGCGCGCGTACTGCTGGACGACGACTGAAGTTTCATTCCAGTTGGCCTTATCAAACCGTGCCTCAAGGCGCGGTTTTGCCGTTCGGTACATCCGTCTTGGCAGATCCCCCCCGGGGGGTTATAATCTTCCAATGAAACACGAGAGTCACAAGAGCATCACCAACCGTCTCAAGCGCACCGAAGGGCATCTGCGCAAAGTCATTGAGATGATGGAAAGCGGCCGCCCCTGCCTTGATCTGGCCCAGCAATTGCACGCGGTGGAGAAGGCTGTGCGGGCGGCCAAGAGCACGCTTATTCACGATCACATCGATCACTGCCTGGCCGAATTGGATGACGATCCGGGCACGCGTGAAACCCAGTTGGTCGAGTTCAGAGAGATCACCCGCTACCTCTGACAGACACGATCGGACCCCGCTATGAGCATCACCGACATGATAGAAACCGGCAGCGTCAACCCGCTGGTTCTGTTTGCGGTGGCGTTGATGCTGGGGGCGTTGCATGGGCTCGAGCCTGGACACTCCAAGACCATGATTGCCGCCTACATCATCGCCGTGAAGGGCACGGTGAAACAGGCCGTGTTGCTGGGGGCTTCGGCAGCCTTCAGCCATTCCATCATCGTGTGGATCCTGGCGTTTTTGGCGCTCTATTTCGGAAACGAATTGATTGGAGAGCAGCTGGAGCCGTGGTTCATGATGGTCTCGGGCGTTTTGGTTCTAGGGATTGCGGTTTGGATGCTGTGGCGGGGACTTGTCCCGGACAAGCATCATCATCACGATCATG
>CAKZYL010000273.1 GCA_937884705.1 uncultured Roseovarius sp.
CAAATGCAATCGGGCACCACGGGCATCAACACGGTACGGATCTACAACCCGGTGAAGCAGGGTATGGACCAGGACCCGACGGGCGAATTCACGCGCCGTTGGGTGCCCGAACTGGCCGCCATACCCGATAAGCACCTGCAGGAGCCATGGAAGGCGGACAATGCGGGCGACGTTTTGGGCAAGAGCTATCCAGACCGGATTGTCGATCATCTGGAGGCGGCAAAAGAGGCACGCCAAAGGATCTGGGCCGTGAGACGCGGAGACGACTTCCGCACGGAGGCTGCAGGCATTCAACAGAAGCATGGCAGTCGAAAAAGCGGCATACCGAACCGCGGGCAGCGACCCAAACGACGGACGGCGCAACTTGATCTGCCACTGGGCGATTAGGCGAGATTGACCTATGAAAATGCGAAAGAAATCAGATCTGCCCACCAAGATATGCGCGACCTGCGGCAAACCTTTCACGTGGCGCAAGAAATGGGCCAAGGTCTGGGACGAGGTGCGCTATTGCTCGGAGCGGTGTAAACGCAACCGGTAACTGCGCCAGCGTGGCAAGGCCTCAGCGGGCAGGCAGCAGATCGAAATGCGAGCATCATACATCGCCGCAAGCTTCGGATTTCGACGGACGCCCCAACCCTTTGAGTAAGGGCTTTTGCGCCATAAAACCGATTGTGTCTGCCATAAAACGCGCTAAATCCACCTGACTATAAAAGGAGACGAGGGCAAGCCATGTCACAGACCATCAAAGAACTCATCGCCAGCCATGATGACAGCGCAGCCGCAATCGGCGCGCCCGGTCGTGATTGGCTCACCTATGGCGGATTGCGCGCGCTTGCTGGCAGCGTGGCGACCTCGTTGAATGAGGCTGGTGTCGGACGAGGGGATCGTGTGGCGATTGTCCTTCCCAACGGGCCAGAGATGGCCGCAGCGTTTGTCACCGTAGCTCAGACGGCCGTAACGGCGCCGTTGAACCCTGCGTATCGGCAAGAGGAGTTTGAGTTTTACCTTGAGGATCTGGGCGCGAAGGCGATTGTCCTGATGGCCGGCGACGAAGGCCCCGCCGCACAGGCCGCCAAGAAGCTGAACCTTGCCATTGTCCGTGTGACTGTCGATGACACAGAGCCTGCCGGATCGTTCGAGCTGAGCTCTGACGTGTCGGGCAGCGGAGATCCATCCGCACCGGAAGCAGGCGATGTGGCATTGATCCTGCACACGTCGGGCACTACCTCCCGGCCCAAAATCGTGCCGCTGATGCAGTCGAATGTAACCGCATCTGCTGGCAACATTGCCGCCTCACTGGCTCTTACGTCAGAGGATCGCTGCCTCAACGTGATGCCGCTTTTCCACATCCACGGGCTCATTGCGGCGGTGCTGTCGACGCTTGGTTCTGGCGGTCAGGTTTGGTGCGCGCCGGGGTTTGATGCCCTGCGCTTCTTCGGCTGGCTCAAGGATGCAAAACCCACGTGGTACACGGCGGTACCGACGATGCATCAAACAATTCTGGCCCGCGCTGGCCGCAATGCTGAGATCATTGAAAACGCGAAACTGCGCTTCTTGCGCTCGTCCTCGGCCTCTCTTCCCGGGCCCGTGATGACCAAGCTGAATGAGACCTTCGGCGCCCCCGTAATTGAGGGCTACGGCATGACCGAGGCCGCGCATCAGATGTGCTCCAACCCGCTGCCTCCACGGGCGCAGAAACCCGGTGCCGTGGGTGTTGCTGCGGGCCCCGAAGTGCGCGTGGCCCATGAGGCAGATCCGGTTTTGTTGAGCAATGATGCAGTGGGCGAGATTGTGATCTCTGGTCCCAATGTCACGCCGGGCTATGAAAGCAATCCAGAGGCCAACGAGAAGAACTTCTTTGAGGCCGACGGCAAGCGTTGGTTCCGCACGGGCGATCAGGGCGCGTTTGATGACGAAGGCTATCTGACGCTGACGGGCCGTCTCAAAGAGATCATCAACCGGGGCGGTGAGAAAGTCAGCCCGCTGGAGGTGGACGGAATTCTGTCTGATCACCCGGCGGTGGCGCAGGCGCTCACCTTTGCGTTGCCCCATGACAAGCTGGGCGAAGAGGTGGCGGCCGCCATCGTTCTCAAGGAGGGCGAGGAGGCCGGAGAACGCGATATCCGCAACTTTGCCTCTGAGCGGCTCGCGGATTTCAAAGTGCCGCGCAAGGTCATCATTCTTGATGAGATCCCAAAAGGCGCGACAGGCAAGTTGCAACGCATTGGCCTTGCGGAAAAGCTGGGCCTGGTTGAAGGCGCATAAGGCATGAAAATCTGTGTTTTTGGCGCCGGCGCGATCGGCGGATACATGGGTGCGAAACTGGCGCAAGCCGGTGCTGATGTCAGCCTTGTCGCGCGTGGTCCGCATCTGGCCGCCATGAAGGAAAACGGTCTGACCCTGATCGAAGAAGGGGAGACCACCAACCAGAAAGTTACCGTCTCTGAGGACCCGGCAGCGCTCGGCCCGCAGGACTATGTGATCGTCACGCTCAAGGCCCATTCTGTGCCGCCGGTGGTTGATAAAATGCAGCCGTTGATTGGGCCGGACACGACCATTGTCTCCGGCGTGAACGGCGTGCCCTGGTGGTATTTTCACAAGATCGGCACCGATCTAGAGGGCACGCGCCTTGCCACTGTCGATCCGGGCAACAAGCAGTGGGACGGGTTCGGCCCTGATCGTGTTCTGGGCTGCGTGGTGTATCCAGCGGCCGAGGTTAAAGAGCCCGGGGTCGTCACCCATATCGAAGGCAACCGGTTTTCCCTGGGAGAGCCCGATGGCTCTCGGTCCGAGCGCGCTCAGGCGCTCTCCAAGGCGCTCTCGGCGGCGGGGTTGAAGGCCCCTGTGCGCCCCAAGCTGCGCGATGAGATATGGGTGAAACTGTGGGGCAACCTGTCGTTCAACCCGATCTCGGCGCTCACCCACGCCACGCTTGATGTGCTCTGCACCGATGAGGGCACGCGGCCAGTCGCCCGCGCCATGATGGTCGAGGCGCAAGAGATAGCCGAGAAGCTGGGCGTCAAGTTCCCGATCGACGTGGATCGCCGGATCGATGGCGGAGCCGCCGTCGGTGCACACCGGACATCCATGCTGCAGGACCTCGATCAGGGGCGACCGATGGAGATTGATGCTCTGGTTGCGTCGGTGCAAGAGCTAGGGCGCGTGACCGACACGCCGACGCCGATCATCGATACTGTGCTTGGCTTGATCCAGTTGCGCGGCAAGGCGGCCGGTCTTTACGGTTGACCCAAATACCTTCGCTTAAGAAAAAGGGCTCAGACAACGCCATGTTTCTGAGCCCTTTTTCTGTTTGAAGTTCCTTCGGTTATCCTGCGGCTTGCGCCTTTTTGCGGCGCAGATATTTGAACAGCGGCAGGAAGATCAGGATCAGAGCCACCACCGTTATGGGCCCGGCAATCGGGCGTGTGAAGAAGATCGAGGGATCGCCAGAACTCAAGAGCAAGGACTGGCGCAAAGTGGGCTCTGCAATCGGACCAAGAACAATGGCCAGAACAGCGGGCGCCAGCGGGTAGTCGAACTTGCGCAAGAAGAACGCGCCGATGCCAAAGATCACCATGAGCCAGACATCAAACATATCCCGCGTTGCCGCGAAGCCACCCGCGATTGAGAGCACGAAGATCATTGGCGCCAGGATCGTGAACGGCATCCGCAGCATCCAGATAAAGAGCGGGATAAAGGCCAGGTTGATCAGGAGAGCCGCCGCGTTCGAGATGTAGAACGACCCGATGAGCCCCCAGACAAACTCTTGCTCGTCCACAAACAACCGCGGACCCGGTGTCAGGCCCCAGATGACCATGCCACCCAGCAAGATTGCCGTGGTGGGCGAGCCTGGAATGCCGAGTGTCAGCATAGGCAGCATAGAGCCTGTCGAGGCCGAGTTATTTGCCGCTTCCGGGGCGGCCACGCCGTCAGGGCTGCCTTTGCCAAACTCGTCCGGCGTGCGGGACAGCATTTTTGCCACGCCGTAAGACATCAGCGAGCCCGGTGTTGCCCCTGCCGCAGGCAAAATGCCGACAAAGAAGCCGAGGAAAGACCCGATTGTCGTGCCTTTCCACCCGCGCTTGGCCGCTTCCTTGGTGTCGGCTGCCATGCCCTTGACGGTCATTTTCGGCGTGGTCTTTGTCACCTCGCCCCGGGTCTGTTCGATGGTCCAAAGCATTTCGCCGATGCCATACACACCGATGGCGAGGACCAAAAACCCAATGCCCTGCAGAAAGCCATTGATATCAAAAAGCACCAAGCGTGGCGCGCCGGAGATTTCGTCAAACCCAACCGCCCCGATCACAAGTCCAAAGCAAATGGAGAAGATGGTCTTTGGGATGTCGTCCCCGCCCAGACCCACAAAGGTCGCAAAGGCCAGCAGCATGAGGGCGAACACTTCGGGCGGACCGAAGGACAGCGCGACACTTGCCAGCAACGGTGCAAACGCCGTGAACAGGATGTTTGCGACGCTGCCGCCGATGAATGATGCAATCGCGGCTGTGACAAGCGCCAGGCTCGCACGTCCTTGACGTGCCAGCGGCCTGCCATCGAAGGTTGTCGCCACGGCCGTGGATGCCCCCGGTATGCCCAACGTTATAGATGACACAGCCCCACCATACATCGCGCCATAATATATGGCCGCCAGGAAGATGATGGCACCGCTTGGCGGCACGAGGAATGTCACAGGCAAGAGAATGGCGACGCCATTGACGGACCCAAGCCCGGGCATCGCACCAATGAAGAGGCCCACCGAAACGCCAATGATGATGAGCATCAGATTGAGCGGCTCAAGCGCTAGGAGCATTCCGCCGCCGAGAAGAGCAAGGACTTCCATATCAGTAAATGATCTCGTACCCGATGTCGAAAATGGGATCCATGAACGGCATGCCCGTGGGCATTGTGATCGTCATGGCGCCTTCGAAGAAAAAGAAGAGCGCGATCGGCGTCAAAAGCGACAGCGGCAAAACCAGCGTCCAAGGATGACGGCCCAAGGCGCGAGTGTAATACAAAAGAAAGACCGCGATCGCGCCGTACATTGAAATGATGTTCACCAGCGCCACGAAACCGATGATGCCGCCGCCAACAAGCGCCAGCATGCGCCAGCCATAGCCATCCAGCATCGGTTCATCTGATTGTGACGGAGGGCTTGTTCCGCGCCACCAGTTCAACGCGATCATCCCGCAAGACAGCAGCATGATGCCAGACAACCAAAAAGGCCAAGCGCCGCCGCCTGGGCCTTCTCCTGCAATGTATCCAACGGGAAGTTCGGTGCTTTTCCACATGAGGTATATGGAAAGGATCGCGAGGACACCGGCGGTGACAATCTCACCAAGTCGCATTTCGTCCTCGCATGTCTTAGTGGTCTTCGCAGAGACAGGCCCAAAGACCTGCCCCTTTTGTTATAGATCGAAAGCCTTAGCTTCCCAGATCAGCGAGCAGTTTCTTGTGGTTTACCACCTGAGTTTCCCAGTATGCCTTCTGTTCACCGGCATCCATCCAGAGCGGTGAAAGGCTCTCAGACGTCAGGTATCCCTGCCACTCGTCGCTCTCATAAATCGTGGTGAAGAGATCCTGATAATAGGCAGCGGCCTCATCCGACATACCCGGCGCGCCCACCACGGCACGCTGGTTGTAGTACGAAAACTCATGACCCTTTTCGATCATCGTCGGCACGTCGGGATACGCGGGCAAACGCTCGTCAGAGAAGGCTACGAGCGGGACAAAATCACCGGCCTCGTAGAAGCCCTTCGCCTCCGCGGGGTTGTTCACGGTCGCCATGATCTGCTTGCCTGCGAGATCTTTGGCCACGGCACCGCCGCCGTCATAGGGAATGTACTTGATATCAAGACCATAGGCGCCAGACATAAAGGCAATCACAATGCTGTCTTCTTGACCCGCACCCGTGCCGCCCATGACAAACTCACCGTCCATTTCTTTGACCTT
>CAKZYL010000274.1 GCA_937884705.1 uncultured Roseovarius sp.
GTGGCGATTTGTTACCGGATTGCGGGCCACGCATGGCGTTTCTTGAAACGCAGCAAAACCGCTAAAGAGGTCAGGATGAAAGGCCCCTTTCGCTTGACCGCGCTAGGGGCTTTTTCATTGGGAGATCACGAATGAGCACTTCTTGGAAGACACGCACGAAACTGGTGCATGAGGGCAGCCGCCGCAGCCAATATGGCGAGGTGAGCGAGGCGATCTTTCTCACCCAAGGGTTCGTCTATGACAGCGCCGAGGCGGCCGAAGCGCGCTTTATCGAGGCAGGCGATGATGAGTTCATCTATGCCCGCTACGGCAACCCTACCGTGGCCATGTTCGAAGATAGGATGGCCGCCATTGAAGGTACTGAAGATGCCTTTGCCACAGCAAGCGGCATGGCCGCTGTCTCGGGGGCCCTGACCTCCATGCTTAAAGCCGGCGATCACGTCGTCTCGGCACGCGCGCTCTTTGGATCGTGCCTTTACGTGCTCGAAGAGGTGCTCACGCGCTACGGGGTAGAGGTGACCTTTGTCGACGGCACCGACCTGGATGCCTGGCGCGCAGCCGTGCGCGATGACACCAAAGTGGTGTTTCTCGAAACCATCGCCAACCCCACGCTCGAGGTGATTGATCTGCGCGCGGTGTCCGAGATCGCCCATGCCAAAGGCGCTAAAGTGCTGGTGGACAATGTCTTTGCCACGCCCGTTTTCTCAAACGCTGTAGAGCAGGGGGCCGATGTGGTGATCTATTCGGCCACCAAGCATATCGACGGGCAGGGCCGAACTCTCGGCGGCGTGATCCTGGGCAGCAAGGACTACATTCGAAAAACGGTGGAGCCTTACATGAAGCACACCGGTGGCTCGATGTCGCCCTTTACGGCTTGGGTGCTCCTCAAAGGGTTGGAAACGCTGGATCTCAGGGTGCGGGCGCAGGCCGCCACCGCACTGGCGCTCTCTCAGGCTCTGGCAGAGCATCCCAAGCTTTTGCGCGCCATCTATCCGGGTCATCCAGGCCACGCGCAGCACGCCCTGACCATGTCTGAGATGGGCAGCGGCGGGACCATGATCGCGCTCGATGTGGCTGGTGGGAAAGAGGCCGCGTTTCGGTTCCTCAATGCCCTTGAGATCGTCAAAATCTCAAACAATCTCGGCGATGCCAAATCCATCGCGACGCATCCGGCCACAACAACCCATCAGCGCCTGAGCGATGAACAACGCACAGTCCTCGGCATTACGCCGGGATTGATCAGGTTGTCTGTCGGCATCGAAGATGGCGATGATCTGGTGGCCGATGTGCTGGGGGCGCTGGGCCACGCATGACGCCTCTTACCCCGGACAAAGCTGTCAGCCTGAACACAAGGGCAGTGATCTAACGCGCGCGCCCGTAGAATCCGATCCGTTCTTCGTCTGAAAAGGCCACGCCGGGGGCCTCATAAAATGAAAACACGGCGATCATGCGCTCTTTGTGACCCTCAACTGGGGTCACGCGATGGGCCGTATTGCGGCCCTTGAAGACATTGAGCGTGCCGGGTGTCAGTGTCAGGCGCTGAACCTGATCATCCTCCCCCCGCAGCATGGCGGCCACACCATCATAATTGGGATCCTCCGCCGACCGTAGCCCTGTGCGATATTCAAACGCGCCACCTTTCTCAGGGGCCTGCAGCAGCAGCGTCGTGGTGAATTCTGAGCGATCAAAATGCCAATTGAGCGCCTGTCCGGTGCGATAGGACATGGCATTCACCCGCGCCAAGGGATCACTCATGGTGTAAAGCGCGGGCTTATCCATCACGGTGGCGAGGAAGGTGGCAAATTCCGGCCACTCATACATCGCCAACAGGGGCCCATCGGCAAATTGATCCGCGCAAAGCGTCTGGTTTGACGTTTCAAACTCAGTCAAAGCCGGATGGTTGGGATCCAGACCCTCAATTTCGCGTCTAAAATAGATATTGTGCGACCGGATATGGCGAAAGGCGTCGGTTTCAAACATTGGGGTGAACTGAGCGGCGACCTCTGCAGCGATCTCGGCGCGCAGAAAGCCCGTGAGGTTGAACATGCCATGCGCCGTCAAATCAGCCTTGCACCGCGCCACCAGGGCTCTCCAAGCGGCGCTTCCCGGTTGATCCAAAGGGAATTCTTCAAGATCTAGAATCTTACGGATCTCGGTCATAGGCGGATGCTTGCATGCCCGATGACGTGTCACAAATGATTTCTCCTGGCGGCGGAAAATAACTTACGCTCGTATTTGGCTTTCTTTTGAAGGCCTTGGGCGCATATCTTAAGGTCAAGGCGCTGGTATCTTGTTGAATAAATTAGAAATTCCAAGGCCACCACATTATATGCTACTCCCTGCTAAGGGATAAGGACCAACCCGGATGAACATTCACCACCCTGATCTTGAAAAAGCACTTGATCGCGATGACGCAGAAGCGGCTTTGAACGTGCTGCGGTCCTGGGCTGAACAGGCGACGGCAGAAGAGATTGCCGATCTGGATCCATCTGTTGCGCGTCTGCTGCCACAGGGGCAGGTGTCCAACTATCCTGATCTTTCACGCGTCTATCCCGAAGATTTCGTGCCGGATGCGACCTACAAAGACACAATGCCGGATCTGCAAAACGGCCCGTCCTCTTTGATCAAGGGCGCCAAAAAGCAGCTTCAGCATGTCGGCATTTCCAACTTCCGCTTGCCCATTCGTTTCCACACACGTGACAACGGCGATCTGACCCTCGAGACCTCTGTCACAGGCTCGGTCAGCCTCGAGGCAGAGAAAAAGGGCATCAACATGTCGCGCATCATGCGCAGTTTTTACAAGCACGCTGAGAAGGTCTTTAGCTTCAGTGTGATTGATGCGGCCCTGCGCGATTACATCTCTGATCTCGAAAGTGTGGATGCCCGGATCCAGATGTCGTTTTCCTATCCGATGAAAATCAAGTCTCTGCGCTCAGCGCTCGAAGGGTTTCAGTATTACGACATCGCGCTTGAGCTGGTCGAAACAGAGGGCGTGCGCAAGAAATTCATGCATTTCGATTACGTGTATTCGTCAACATGCCCGTGCTCTTTGGAGTTGAGCGAACATGCGCGGCAAACCCGTGGTCAGCTCGCCACGCCGCATTCGCAGCGCTCTGTCGCGCGGATCTCCGTTGAGATTGATGAAACCGCGCCGGACACGCTTTGGTTTGAAGATCTGATCGAAATGGCCCGCGCCGCGGTTCCAACGGAAACCCAGGTCATGGTGAAGCGCGAAGATGAGCAGGCCTTTGCAGAATTGAATGCCGCCAACCCGATTTTCGTGGAAGATGCGGCGCGTCTTTTCTGCGAACAGCTGCAGAAAGACCCCCGGATCGGTGATTACCGCGTGATCGCCAGCCATCAGGAAAGCCTGCACAGCCATGACGCCATCAGCGTCGTGACAGAGGGTGATACTTTTAAGGCAGGATCGCTCGATCCAAAGCTGTTCAAAACCCTGTTTCACGTGGGCTAGCGTTAACGTTTCGGCAATGGTTTTGTTAACGAATGGCCGTTAACGATTTGCCTAATGCCCATCTATTGAGCTTTGTGCGTGCATTCCCGCTCAACACGGGTTTTCTTCTTAAAACTTTCACGAAATGTGTCACGTTCGTATTAAAAGCGTGATCTACTCTTCCCATGTTAGAATCGCAGGCGTGATCCTCACCCTCGCTAACAAAACGGGAGGCCCATTATGTTCACGCAAGATCCGTTTCAGTATTCTGCAGCAGGTTTTAAGCTCGCGGGAATGATGGTGGAAACGCAAATGCGTCTTATGTTTGCTTTTACAGACGCAACGCTCGGTGGAAAGAATCCATTTCTTTACCCGCCCATAAGCCGGCGCTCGGAAGAGGCGGACACGAGCGCCAAGCCACATGTTTCGGTCGTGGCCAAAAAGCCAAAGGCTGCCATGCCCAAGCCGACGCATAAAACGACCATGCGTAGGAAAGCACCCAAAGCGGCAGTCGCTCCAAAGGTAAAAGAACCCGAAGTGGCGGTGCTGCCAGCCGAGTAAAGACAGCACATCTTTGCAGAGGGCGCAAAACGGCTTTTCGGTTTTGCGCCTTCTTTTATGACCTCAAAGCGCATAGATTAGAGCCAAGGGAGGGAAACACTTAAACGAGGTTTCTCAATGGCTTACGCATCACATTCTGACACACTTTTTTCCGCTTTCGCAACAGCAGTCGCGCGCGCAGCAGCGGCCATCGCAGCCGCATCTGACCGCATCGTTGCGGATCGCCGCCACGCGGTCGCCGTGCTCGCGGCGAAATCTGACGATGATTTGGATCGTTTGGGTCTGAACCGGGAGCGGCTGGCGCAAGACGTGCACCGCCACCTCTTCTATTCTTAACAGCGCTTTCCCATCCGCTTGACAGCATCGCGCAGCGCGGCCAAGGCTGCGCGTTATGCAAGACTTTCGTCCTGTCGGTTATGTGGTCGGCCTCATGGTCACAACGCTTGGCGTGGCCATGTGTTTGCCGATGTTCGTGGACATGGCCGAGGGCGTCGAGCACTGGTTGGTCTTTGCCAAATGTGCCGCCATCACCATCGGTATCGGCGGGTTGGTGGCCTGGGTCTGCTCCAAGGGAGAGCATGACCGCCTGACCATTCAGCAGACATTCTTGTTGACATCCGGCGTTTGGGTCACGCTGCCCTTTTTCGCCGCATTGCCGTACATGCTTGGCACGACGGGGCTGGATGCCACGGATGCAATCTTTGAAGGGATGTCAGGCCTGACAACCACCGGGGCCACCGTTCTGAGCGGTCTTGATGAGTTGCCAAAGGGCTTGCTTTTGTGGCGCGGCCTGACCCAGTGGCTGGGCGGGATCGGCATCATCGTCGTGGCCATGGTGTTTTTGCCAGAGCTGCGCGTGGGTGGCATGCAGATCTTCCGGACGGAGAGCTTCGATACCGACGGTAAAATTCTGCCTCGCGCCACCGAAATTTCCTCTAGAATTTCCGTCATATATATCTCGCTGACCTTGGTTTGCGCCGCGGCTTACCTGCTCGCGGGGATGAATGTTTTTGACGCCACCGTGCATGCGATGACCACCGTGGCAACCGGCGGATTTGCAAACTACGACATATCATTCGCGGCCTTCAGCCCCGTGGCGCAGTATGTATCTGCGATCTTCATGATGCTCGCCGCCCTTCCATTTGTGCGCTTTGTGCAGCTGACAGCAGGGACGGCGCAGCCGCTGATCAAAGACAGGCAGGTGCAGGGCTTCTTTCTGACCGCTTTCAACCTCGTGCTCGTTCTCACGCTCTGGCAATGGCAAAATCAGGGGGATCTCAGCGAAGAGGCGTTTCGCGGCGTGCTCTTCAACACGGTGTCGATTCTAACGGGCACGGGCTATGCCAGCGACAATTACATGGTCTGGGGGTCGTTCCCGGTGGCCATGCTGTTTTTCATCGGCCTCATTGGCGGCTGTGCGGGCTCCACCTCGTGTTCCATCAAGGTCTTTCGCTACCAGCTTCTCTTTGCGTCCGTGAAAGTTCAGCTGCAGCGGATTTACTCGCCAAACGGTATTTTCACGCCGCGCTACCAGGGCCGCAGAGTTGAGGAGGACGTTTTGGCATCTGTCATGTCCTTCTTCGTCTTCTTTGTCGTGACCTTGGGCATCATGTCCGTTGCGCTTGGCCTGACAGGGGTTGATTTCATCACGTCCGTCTCTGGCGCAGCAGCAGCACTCGCCAACATTGGGCCGGGGCTGGGGGATACAATCGGGCCTGCCGGGAACTACGCGCCCTTGAACGATGCCGCCAAATGGGTTTTGTCAGCGGGCATGTTGATCGGTCGGCTCGAGCTATTTGCCGTCTACGCGATCTTCACCCTCAGTTTTTGGAGAGTTTAATGACCGAACCTGCCTCCGTTCCCGCGCATGCTCGCCCACCTGCTCGGCCTTTGGGGGCGCAAATCAGCCACATGCTGAAAGCGCGCGGCGTTGACGTGATTTTCGGTATCCCGGGCGTGCATAACCAAGAGATGTATCGCGGGATCGAAGAGGCCGGGATCCAGCATGTGCTGGCCCGCCACGAACAGGGCGCGGGCTTCATGGCCGATGGCTATGCGCGGGCGACGGGCAAGCCCGGCGTGGCCTACATCATCACCGGTCCTGGTCTGTGCAATATCATGACGCCGCTGGGGCAGGCCTATTCGGATTCCGTCTCAGTCCTCGCCATTTCATCCTGCCTCGATGAGACATCATCCACGCGCGGACAGTTGCATCAAATGCTTGACCAAAGGGCCGCCGCCGATTGCGTCTGCGATTGGAGCTATGAGGCCGGTTCAGCCGATGCCGCCTATGGATTGATCGACCGGGCGCTCACAGAGTTTTCCGCCGGGCGCGCACGATCCAAACACATCCAGGTGCC
>CAKZYL010000275.1 GCA_937884705.1 uncultured Roseovarius sp.
AGAAAGTAGAGCAAGGCGGGCAGGGCGGCGGCGGCCATGATGCCGGTGTAGGGCACACCGGTGAGCTCTACCATCACGAAGGCACCCGCGCCCATGAGCGGCGGCATGATCTGCCCACCAGAGGAGGCCACGGCCTCAACCGCGCCGGCGAGCCTTTTGGGGTAGCCCAGCTTTGTCATGGCCGGAAGCGTCACCGCGCCGGTGGAGGCCACATTGGCCGAGGCCGACCCGGAGATGGATCCAAAGAGCGCCGACGAGATCACTGAGACTTTCGCCGCCCCGCCTGTGAGACGACCGGCGGCAGCGGAGGCCACATTCATGAAACCTTGCCCCGCCTCACCGGCATTGAGCACTGCCCCGAAGATCACGAAGATTGCAACGACGCCCACGGAGACAGCCGTCAGCGTGCCCCAGATGCCGCCTTCGGCAATGGTCATGGTGCCCAGAAAGCTTTTAAGCGGGGTGCCGGAATGGCCGAACTCGCCGGGGATGTGTTGGCCCAAAAGCGCGTAGGCCAGCGCCAGCGCGGCGACGAGGGGCAGGGGCCAGCCGATGGCACGGCGCGCGGCCTCCAGCACGCAAACGAGCAGGGTGATCGCAACGCCGATCTGGAAGTCGTTTTCCAGAAACCCGTATTGATCGCCAAGCGCGTCATGGTTCCATGCGATCCAGACGGAGGCCGCAATGCCCGCCGCGGCGAACCCGGCGCCAGAGATAAGTTGCGCGCGGTTGCGGGCGGCGAAGACGAAGATCCACGGCAGGACGAGGGCCATGTGCAACGGGCGTGAGACAAGATTGGGCACGAGTCCCCAGAATATCAGCCCGATGTGATAGGCCACCACGAGGGCGGCCAAAAGCAACCAGACCGGTTTCCAGCGGATGGGCGCGTCATCTTCGAGCATTTTCGCGTCTCATGAAAAAGGCCGGGCGGTGGGGCCCGGCCTTTGTGTCTTGGGGTGGGCGTTACATCTGCGCGTCGGTCAGAGCCATGCCCGCTTCTTTGTAGTAGCGGATGGCGCCGGGATGAATTTTGCCTTCGATGTTGCCCATCAGACCTTCATCGACACCGTTCCACCAGGGCGCGGCCTCACCCATGGCGGCTTTGCCTTCCCAGTAGGTCTTGGTCAGTTGATAGGCCGTCTCTTCGTCCATTTTTGTGGTGGAGTAGGCCACCACGGGCAGCGAGGTTGTGATGATATCGCTGTCCTGCCCGGCATATGTGCCTGCGGGGATCACAAGACGCGCGCGCTTGGTCTCGGCGATCTGATCTTCGCTGAGGCTGAGCACGGTCACTCCGGTCGAGGCGGCGGCTTCGATCACGTTGGGCGCGGGATAGGAGCCTGCGGTGACAAAGGCATCAATCTGGCCGTTCTTGAGCGCGGGCACGGCATTAGAAAGCTCAACCTCGGCCAGGGTAACCTTGCCTTCGAGACCGAAGAGATTGAGGTATTTCTCGCCCTCGCGGGCACCGAAGGAGCCCTTGCCGAGCAGCACCGTCTTGCCTTCCAGATCGTCGAAGCTGGAGATCCCGGCATCGGCGCGGGCCACGAAATGCATGGTCAGGGACGGGATCGGGAAAAGGGCGCGGATCTCGTCAAAAGACGCGTCGCTTTTGCCTTCGAACATGGCTTTGCCGCCCTGGGCCAGCCGCACCAGCGCAGGCGGCGTGGTGAAGACGTAATCGGAACCGCGCGCCTTGACCTCCATCACGTTTTGAACGGAGCCTTGGCTTTCTTCGACAGTTACGACGATGTCTGAGCTTGATTTCATCGCCTCGGCGATCTGAACCGCCATTTGATAGTAAGATGATGTGGATTTCGCGGATTTGTAGGTCACGCGGGTCTCGGCGGTGGCCGATGTTGCCGCGATGGCCAGTGCTGCGACGACACCGGACAAGAACTTCATGGATGTCATTTCATCCTCCCTGTGTTGTGGCGGAAGAGCGCCATTGGCCAAACTATGCAATGGAAAAATGGAGGTGAAAAGCAGGTTCTGCT
>CAKZYL010000276.1 GCA_937884705.1 uncultured Roseovarius sp.
GTCGCCTTATCGAGTTCTGCGCGAATATCCGCCTTGGTTGCGGCGATGATGGTCTGTGCCTCTGCACGGGCATCGGCAAGCGCCTTGTGATACGCCTCTTCCGCTTGAACCGCCTTCGCTTTCAGGTCCTCCGCCGCAGCGAGGTCATTCGTGATCGTGCCTTGGCGGTCCGCCAGAATGCCCGCAATGCGCGGCAAGGCGACCTTGGCCAGCACGAGGTAAATGATCACCAGCGTAATCACCAACCAGAAAATTTGGTTACCGAACCAGTCGGTGCAAAGCTGCGGCATGCCGATCGCGCCACCTGCGAGATCAACGCAGGAGCTTGTCGTTTCCGCTGCTGTTGTTGGCTCGTCTGCCATGTCCGTAATCTCCCGAGGAAGCTTTCCGTTTACAGCGGGAGATGACTGTGTGTCATCCCCCGTTCGTAAGGATCAGGTTCCGCGTGGATTAAACGGCAAACATCAGCAGAAGGGCAACGAGGAACGAGAAGATCCCCAGCGCTTCCGAGAACGCGATACCGATGAACATGGTGGCTGTCTGACCGCCAGCGGCGGATGGGTTGCGCAGAGCACCCGACAGGAAGTTACCAACCACGTGGCCCACACCAACAGCCGCGCCGCCCATACCAGTACAGGCCAGACCGGCGCCAATGTAAGCACCCATTTGTACGACGTCACCTTCCATTTGATTGTCTCCTTACGATGGAATTTCAGTTGTTTCTTGGTTTCGTAGGCCGGGGATCTCCCCGGCATATCTCTTAGTGATGCGGATGAAGTGCGTCCTTGAGGTAGACGCAGGTCAGGATCGTGAAGACGTAGGCCTGAATGAAGGACACCAGCACCTCCAGCGCGTAAATCGCTGTGATCGCGAGGATCGAGAGGGGGGTCACCACAAGGCCGATGCCCGTGGAAATCAGCACCATTGGCGCAAAGGCCGCGAACACTTTGATCACCGCGTGACCGGCCATCATGTTGCCCGCCAGACGAATGGAGTGGCTGACCGGGCGCACGAAGTAAGAGATCACCTCAATCAGCGCCAAAATCGGCCGCAATGGCAGCGGTGCAGAGCTGATCCAAAAGACGCCCAGAAAGCCCAGACCGTTCTTTACAAAGCCCAAAATGGTTACCGCCAGGAACACGGCCATCGCCATCACAGCAGTGACCGCGATGTGGCTCGTCGTTGTGAACGACCCTGGGATAAGCCCGAGGAAGTTCGAAAAGACGATGAACATGAAGAGCGTCATGATGTAGGGGAAGTACGGCAGCGCGTCTTTGCCGGCCACGTCCTCCACCATCTTGCGAATGAACCCATAGGCCAGTTCTGCGATCGATTGCATTCGTGTTGGCACGGATTTTTTGCCACTCGTGCTCAGCACCAGCAGGCCGATGATGCACAAAATGCTCAGCACCATCCACATTGTCACATTGGTGATGGTGAAAAGCCCAACAGGTCCGTCACCGAACAAAGGCTTTACGATGAACTGATCCATAGGATGGAAGACCAGTTCCTTGCCGTCACTCTCGCTCGCCATGCGTTGCCCTCACTTTTCGCCCGGTTCGGGCGTGTCGTCCGTTTCTTGCGTGAGTTCCTTGGCGGATCGCATCATCGTTTTGATCCCAGCCGCCAAACCCAGCAATGTAAAAATGACAAGGAACAACGGGAGCGTGCCAAAGAGGCTGTCGAGCCCGTACCCAATGCCGAAGCCGATCAACAGACCGACCACAAGTTCAATCACCATCCGCCAAGCGAGATGCGCCTGGCTGTAGTGCTCTTCCATGTGGGGTTTCGGCGCGTCCTTGGCTTTGAGCTTTTCAATCCGGTCTTCAAGCTGAGCGAGACGCTCGGAATGATCAGGATCTGGCACGTTGTCCCCGTCAGAAAACTACCCTTGTGCTATGACGCAGCCCGGCATGAGTCAAGCGAGGTTTGGCCGCAGTGTAAGTCGCGACAAGATATTGTTTTTATGATATTTTTAATTCTACGCTCGACATGGAAACCTGCGGTGACGCCCCATAACGGACGTCCTGGCCCAACTTGGCTTCATTCAACCAATCAGTTGAGTTTTGCCGCAGAGACACGGCTATTGGCACGGCGCGTGTTCGACATCCGGGCTGCGATCTCTTCGGCGCATTCGGCGTTTTCTTCCGCGAGTTTCCCAATTTCTTCCGCAACCACGGCAAAGCCGCGCCCGGCCGCCCCCGCACGAGCCGCTTCGATCTGCGAGTTTATCGACAGCATGCGGAGCGCACGCACCGAGAGGACGATCTTGTTGGCCAGACCAAGAATATCGCGATTGGCCGTTTGCGCTTCGGCTGCAGTTTTTTCAATGCTCTCGCGCAGCAGGCTTTCTTCGGTCGCGTCGTTCACGAGGCCCTGAAGATAGACAAGCCTGCCCTCATCAAAAACCGCCGATCCACGTTCGCGCACTGGCATCACCGTACCATCGGGATGGATAAGGCGATAATCCACATCCCATGTCTCACCCTTTTCAATGCAGGCATCGATTTTGGCCACCATCGGTTTGAGATCATCAGGATGGCAGAGCGATGTGTATCCCCGTTCGCGGTTTTCCATGATTTGCTCCGGGAAGTATCCCGTGATGTCGTGAAAGCACCCGGACAAAAAACGCATCGTGTAATCGGCGTCGTTCTCGCAGCGGTAAACAAACGATTTGGAGGTCTGCATGATGCTTTCATAGAGGCTGATCGTTGCTTTGGCGTTGTCCATAGTGTCCTCTCAGGGTTTGCAGGCTACATCTCACGCTTTCCCTGTAAATTTGGCGTTAAAATTGGTTGACCTCTCACATCTCAACGCGGTTAAAAAAGCCATGTCAGACCCGCTGGATGCCGTCTTTTCCGCGCTTGCAGATCCCACCCGCCGCGCCATTCTCATGATGCTGCTTGAGGATGACATGGCCGTGACGGATGTGGCGGAGCCATTCGAGATGTCATTGGCGGCGATTTCCAAGCATCTGGGCATCCTGTCGCGCGCAGGTCTGATCAGCCAGGAACAGCGCGGCCGGGTCAAGTGGTGCAAGCTGGAACCGGACGCGATGCGGGATGCCAGCATTTGGATGCAGAGCTTTGGACAGTTTGAGGCGATCAATCTGGACGCCTTTGAGAAGTTTCTGGAAAAAGAACTCACCGATGATTGACGGCGATTTGGAACTCTCATCCAAGTCTCTGCCACCGGCCCATGTGGAACGCCTGCAAAATGCGCTTGTGCTGCCCATTGACAGGAAATCCTCCATGGCCTGCGGCGTCGTGCGCGCCGATGGCAGGTTTTGCCACATGTCGCGCACCCTGCTTTCGGGCGCGCGGCTGTCTGGCGTTCCGGATCTAGAAGATGAGCCCTTCGCAGAAATGCAAATGGGGCGCTGGATGTTTGCAGGTGTGGGGCGGCATCATTTCGGGCATTTTCTTGTCGAGACGCTCATTCGGCTTTGGGCCGCGGGATACTACCGCGATGAATTGGATGGCATTGTGGTTATTCCCAATCGCGGCATCGATTTCTCACAGGCCATTGATCGGCGCTTCGGGCCGTTCTTGTCGCTCATGACGGATGGTTTGGCCGTGCATCTGCCGACTCACCCCACGAGATACGAAACGTTGCTTTTGCCCTCGCCAGGGTTTGGGCCACAAGGATGGATCACCGGCACGCCGATCTTTCGCCGTGAGATACGCGCCCGGGTGGCTGCGCGCATCAGACCGCAGGGCGACAATGACAAGGTCTATGTTTCGCGCACGCAGCTGCACAAGGATGATAAATTGGTGGATCAAGAAGCCGAGGTTGAGGAGGTTATGCGCAAAGCCGGATACGACATCTTTTATCCCGAGCAGCACAGCATCGCCGATCAGCTGTCGCGTTACATGACCGCCAAATCGCTAGTGGGCGCTGAAGGGTCGGCCTTTCATCTGGCCCCCTTCGCGATGCCGACCGAGGGGCGCGTGGCGCTTTATCAACGCCGCTACTGGACGCGGGCCTTCAATGCCTATCCCGCACAGATCGAGGCGTTTTGCGAAGGCGAGGTCACGTCGCTGCGCCCGCTTCAAACCCGGGACAAGAACGAGATCACTGGCGACAAAAGCCCCAAGCTCGATTTCGAAAAGCTGACCGATGGCTTGTCAGACGCGGGCTTTATCTAGCGGTGAAAGCTGGCCATGACGTCAAACCAGCTATCCGGCCAAGGGCCCCGAATACTCAATCAGTGTTAAGACGAAGCCTGTCCTGATCGAGCCTCCGCCCCGATAGCGGAGTTTCAGGACGCCGGTGATGCGGCCGAAGTGGTCGCGACCGTCCTGAAAATCCAGAGGCGTGACTTTGCGTTTGAAGGATGTTCTTCGCGCTTTGATGATCGACGAGCTGAAGAAAAACTGAAATGAAGGGCATCCGGGAACTGGTCGAGGTGTTCCCGACCGTCGCAGAGTAGCACTCTCCTAGTTGCACCGAAGCTATTTGATCAAGCAGAGCCATCGCTCTTCTTTGTCTAGATATCTTCCCATGGATGCGCGCGATCCTTTAGAAAGCTCAGAAACGCCTGCACTTTGGTTGTCCTGTGCAAATCCATATGGGTCACAAGCCACAAGGGAGAGGCCCATTCTTCACGTGGTGCAAGCACTTCGATCAGGCCCGGCATTTCTCGCGCCTGAAGCCGCGACATAAACCCAAGCCCCGCCCCGGCCCGAATGGCACGACGCTGCGCATGCACGTCGCCACTGCGAAACGTAATGCGCTCCACAGGCACATTCTCACGCAGCCAGATGGCAAACGGCGCACGGGATTTTGGGTCGTCACTGCTGACAAACCAGTGCTGATCCAACTCGGCCTCGGTCTTGGGCAAGCCGTAACGCGCCGCATAGGCCTCGCTGGCAAACAGAGTGATCTTTTGTCGGTGAAATTTCTGCACCACGTTGTCGGGCTGATCCGGCGGGTTGCCCGCGCGGAGTGCGACATGCGCCTCACCGTATTCCAAGCGGAAAAGCCGATCACCGGTCAGATAGCGCACGATGATGCCTGGATGCTCAATCTGAAAATCCGTGAGGATCGGAACCAAAAGATGGCTCAGCGCGCCCAGCGACGTGACCACCAGCTCACCAGACACATCATTGCCCCGTCCCTTGATGCGCCCGGCCAATTGGCTGAACTGATCATCCGTCGCTTGAGCCACGCGCAAGAGGTCATCGCCGGCCTCGGTGGGCGTATAGCCCCGCGCATGGCGCTGAAAGAGCTTCACCCCAAGGCGGTCTTCCAAGGCGTCGATGTGCCTGATGACCGTGGCGTGGTGAACCCCAAGAACATCGGCGGCGCCACTCACAGTGCCCACACGCGCCACATGGAATGCCGTGCGCACTTCATCCCAGTTGTCCATTATGCCGTCTCCTCGGGTTGGGGTTTTTGCCATTCCATCATGATCAGGTACGGCGCCTTGTTCATTTTCGAGCCGTATGGATGTGCCGGATCCACAGCGGCGGGTTCGTCAAAAAACCGCAGCTCAAGGCCAAGACCAAGCAAGGCTTGCATGTAAAAAGACAGCGGACGGTGCCAGTTTTCGATCGAGATACCATCCCATTCCGCGGGAAAAGCATGTTCTTCAAGATACCGATCCACCGTGATCCGGACAGCGCCATCGTCCAACCGGTCCCACCCTCCGTCGCGGGTCTGCGAGGCCGTGTTCCAAGAGGCCAGGTTGGCGATCAAGAGCCGCCCGCCGGGTTTGAGCACGCGTGACATTTCGCCGAGTGCTGCCTTCGCGTCGGGAATGTCGATCAAGGAAAGATAAGACACAACACAGTGAAAGGAGCCATCGTCGAAAGGCAACGCCTCTGCATGGCCTTCGACATAGGTCGCCCCGCCCAGAAGGCGCGCCTGGTCCAAGAGCTTTCTCGTTGGATCGAGACCTGTTACCAGCGGCACGTGCTCGGACATGATCCTGCAAAATCGGCCTTCTCCGCATCCCACATCCAAAACCGTCTGCGCTCCGGACGAGACGACCCTCTTGAGCATGGGTGCATCCAGCACGCCGAAACGGCTGAAGTCACCCGTCGACCCCATTACGGTCAACCAGGCCTCCGCAGATTGATCCCATCCAAGCACCATCTTGCGATCCAGTTTTCTTATGTGCAAATTCAAACAGTTTCTCTTCGCAAGCTATCGTTGCGTTCTTAGCGGCACAAGACCATCTTCTTGCCAATCGCAAGAAACACCAACCCCACAAGGATGCTCCCAATGCCCAACACTGTTTTGCACATCGACAGCTCGCCACGTTTCAACGACTCCGTCAGCCGTGACCTCACAGCCGACATCGTCTCTCGGCATGCGGGCGCCAAGGTGATCCGTCGCGACCTGTCCAAGACGCCCGTGCCCCAGACCACTGACGCGTGGATTGGCGCAAGCTTTACCCCAGCAGAAGACCGCACCGCAGACCAAAAACACACGCTCACCCTGTCTGATGAACTGGTGGATGAGCTGGTCGCCGCGGACACCGTCGTGATCGGCATGCCGATGTACAACTTCTCTGTGCCGAGCGCGCTCAAGGCATGGATTGACCAGGTGGCCCGCCCCGGACGGACATTCAACTACACCGAAAACGGCCCCGTAGGCCTGCTCGAGGGCAAACGCGTGATCGTCGCCATGGCCACGGGGGGCGTTCCGCAGGGATCTGACATGGATTTTGCCACAAACTACCTGACGTTCTTTCTTGGGTTCCTGGGCATCACCGATGTCCAATTTGTGGCCGCAGATGGCCTCAATGCCGATGAAGCAGGCGCCCGGGCCAAGGCTAAAAACGCGATCAACGCGCTCTTAGCAGCGGCTTGATCAACCAAGGTGAGAATGCCTGTGACGGGGCCCACCTCCCTGCCCCTTGACACAGCGGTTTCATGGGCGTTGCCTTGGCCCCGACACCACGCAAGGCACGCCCATGAAAATCAAACGCAACACGCCCGACATTTTTGTTGCCGAAGAGGTGCCCTGGCTGATCGCAATCATGCTGATCCTCTTCATTTTTGCGTTTGTCGCGCCCGGTGTTGGCATGGCTTTTGACGGGTTCTGGCAGGGTCTGCTTTTTGCGCTCGCGGGCGGCGGCATGGGGTTCGCTGCGCTCTGCGTGTTTGTGGAACGGCTGCAGGTGATCCTGGATCGGCGCAGCGGGCTGATCACGTTAAGGCGGCGCACCGTGCTGAAGTATGAACAGCAGAATGTACCGCTCGACGCGTTTGTCCGCGCGGAAACGGAAGAGACGACAAGCCGGAAAGACGGACGCACCCGGCAGCTCTATCGCCCCACCCTGGTGCTCGCCGACGAAGGGGGTGAGGCACGCTATCCAGTCACTCAGGTCTATTCCAGCGGTGGCAGTGCGGACAGGTTGGTGAAAGCGATCAATCGCTGGCACGCACAAACTACTTGAGCGGCGACCACGGCGCATCGTCCCCATCTGCGGCCCATTCCTCGGCCAGCGCCTCTTGCTCCAACTCGCGCAAGCGCTGTAGATCGGTGACCCGCTCCCCCTGCCCGCGCAAATGTTGAAGCAAGCGGTGAGAATGGACGATTGTGGGCACTGCATCGAGCGGCTCCCACGCCTCCAGCTCTGTCACCCGACGCAGATTGAACTCCGGCGGCAGGACGTAGAACCGCAGATCGCTTTCCCAGAGCAGATCCTTCAGAG
>CAKZYL010000277.1 GCA_937884705.1 uncultured Roseovarius sp.
CGGGCCTGTAGCTCAATTGGTTAGAGCAGAGCGCTCATAACGCTTTGGTTGGGGGTTCGAGTCCCTCCGGGCCTACCAATCCGACTTGAGCTTAATTATGTTATGGAAAAGCTTGGTTTGGGCTTCGCCGGTAATGGCGGGAAGGGTCGCCAGGTTTTGTTGCGGTTTTTAGACTGTCCGGGAGGCGCGCAATGACTGCGTCAGCAGCTCTCAGATGCCGCCGGACGCTCTTGACTGGAGGGTTCACAGAATGCCATTCGGGCTGGCTGGCGACACATTCATAAACGCCCGTTCTCAAGGGCTGGCACGTCCCAAAAAACACTCACTCACGTTCTGAAAAAGCGGTCTTGATCGTACGTTCAACTGGTCGCAGCAAATATGACAAAAGAGCCGTCTCTCCGGTGATCATTTCAGTGACATTGGTGAAGCCTGCTTGGATCGGGGTTTGGAAAGACGTGTTCCCAAGAACTGCGGTATCGAGTTCGACAAAGGCTCTAAAGTACACTTCACCGGTCATTTCGTCTTGCAGCGGGACTGGCGATAAGGATTTCAAAACGCCTTTGGCTTTTCCATATCGACGAACGTCGAAATTATCGAAAGTGATTGAAACCGGTTGCCCAATTTCAATATGGCCATGATCTGAGTTTGGAACCCTTGCTTCGATGACCAAGTTTTGATGCACAGGTAAAACGTCAAAAATCGCTTGCCCCGGTTCAATGAACTCCCCGATGGACGGAAACGTGGTGTATTGAATGATCCCCGCACGACCAGTCACAATATTCTGACGGCTCAACCGTTCCGTGACGATCCTCTGAGCAGAGTTCAGGCGTCCGATTTCTGCCTCCAGTTCTGACGCCTCGCGCACCAATTCCTCGACCAGGGTCAGCAGGTTTTCTTGCAGCTGAGCACGTGTCAGCACGAGGCTTTCTTCGGCTTGAACCAGCCGGATTTCGGCATCAGCAAGCCGGGCATTGGCATCGTCCGAACGTGAAACGGCGTTATGATATTCGTTGATCGTGACCAGCCCGCTGTCTGAAAGAGTTTTCTTGTTATCCGCGATCTGCAGCTGACGCTGGGACCTTAGACGCGCAAGGGAAACTGCGCTTTCGAGCATGTCCACCGAACGACGCTTTTGTTCTACAGATAGGCGAAGTATGTCCTGCCCCCCGTAAAAGAGTTGAAGCCGTGTTGCCGCCTGGGCGAGCCCGGATTTGCGTAAATCTTCCAAAACTTTATCGCGTGCCACATCATCGGCATCCAACGTCTCCAGGATCGCGGCCACATTGGCGTGACGGGCTTTGGCGGCTTTCAGGTTGTCGTCAAGCTCGCCCGCTTCCTGGATGAGTTGTGGATTGCGCAGTTCAATGAGCACATCACCTATTTTGACCGTTGCACCGTCGCGCACGTGAATGGCCTCAACTATGCCGCCATCAACGCTTTCAATCTTGCCGTAGCTGCCAGATGGAATGACTGCCCCAGGGGCGCGGGTGATTTGCGGGACTTGCGTGTGCGCGGCCAAAACAAGCAGCGCGGACACCATGGCTGCGAGCGAGAAGACAAGAAACGCCGCGAAACGAGGTTGCGCTTTGTGATGTTTGTCAGCCGCTTTTTGGATCGGGCCTTTGCCGGAAAAAGATTTAAGAGATGTCAACATATCAGCGCCCCGCATTCTCCAGTGCTGCATTTACTTTCTTCAACCCTGCGTCGCCTTGGTCGTTCACAACAATCTTGCCCGCGTCGAGAAACACAAAACGATCCCCATAAGAGAGCAAGGAGCGATCCGCGGTGGCGATAACGATCGTACGCTGACCGCGTTGAGATGCGATCCACTCTTTGAGCTTTGCCCGTGTCCTCGCGCCCAAATCATGTGTCGGCTCTGAGAGAAGAACAATGGATGAGGGGCGGGCCAACGAACGCGCCAAGGAGATGCCGCGCTTTAGGTCAGCTGGCAACTTTGCGAGCGTTTCGTCATTCAGCCTCGTGTCCAACCCCTCATCCAGGGCCATCACAGCACCCAGTAGTCCCAGTTGTTGCAGCGACGCTTTGATGTCGGCATCTGTGAGGTCAGGCTCAGCGAGTTTGAAATTCTGCCGTATCGTTCCGTAGAACAGTCCTAGGTCGAACGTGCTGTAACTGATCGATCGGCGCAACTCATCGCAGGGGATCTGACGGATGTTGACGCCGTCAAGCTCGATTGTACCGGCCAGCGGCGATGCAAGCGCATCAACCAAATTCAGCAATGCCGTGCGGCTTGAGACGTCACTCGCAAACACGACAACGGTTTCTCGTGGGGATATTGACAGGTTGACCTGCGACAAGAGAGGTTCGTTCAGCGGATCAGGCCTGTGCGTGACACCTTTGAACGAAATGGCCCCAGCGATCCTGCGGCTATAGGACCGCGCGACGCCAACCTCGACCTCTTCCTGCAACGATAAAACGCGATCGGCCTGGGTTAGGCTGGAGCGGAACGTGGCCAACTGCATAGCGTTGCCATGAAGCGCGGCAATCGGCGCCATCACTTTTGAGACCAGTGCAATCACCGCGATCAGCGCGCCGAAACTCATAGAACCGTTCAAGGCGGCGTACGCGCTTATGATGATCGATGTAACAGTCGCCAAACCCAAGAGGCTTTGCACCAGAGATTGCTGGGTTGATTGGAACTGTTTGGCTCGCTTGCTGGCCGCTTCGGCCGCCTCAATCAACGGTTGGCTGCGGGTTTGCCAAACATGTGCCAGGCCAAGTCCCACGATGGCGTTTTGATGTATGATAGCGTCATGGATAAGTGAACGGCTGTGCTGTGAGGTTTCACTGGCGTCCGCGTCCAGTGTCTTCTGGATCGGGATCGTGATCAAGGCATGCAGGATCAAGATCAAAGCAACACAAATCGCCAAGAGTGCGACGACGGGGTTCAAATAGAACAAGACGCACAGGAAAATCAGAACGAATGGCAGATCAAGCAAGCCAGTTGCGGCTTGTCCTGTAAAGACCTCGCGCAACGCCTCAAATTGGCGAAATCGAGAGATTTGCTGATCCACACTGGATTTTTGCAGCTGCACCAAAGGCAGTGACATAAACTTGCGAAACAGCGACAAGGAGAGCGCGTGCTCTGCTTGCATACCAATAAAAGCGATCATTCTTGCGCGCGCATATCTGAGGGCGAAATCAGTGAGCAAGATAATCACCGCTCCGAGCGCAATGGAGATCAAAAAATATGACGATCCAGACGGGATGACCCGGTCATAAATCGCCATTATGAGCAAGGGCGCCAAAAGGCCCAAGACATTGACGAAAAAGGACGCGATCAAAAGCCATGGCAACATTGGCCTGACGGCTGCAAACGCATTGGTCGCAGTCTTAGATGTCTCCTTGACGCGCTGAACATTCAGCGGCTGCACCGTTATGACAACGCAATGGATGTCAGATACCAGACGCTTGCTAGGGGTGTCTGAGGTCGCCGTCAGAACCCATAAATCCTTATCGTCGCGAGACACGGCAAAGTAAGGGGCGTTTGTTCCGGGAAATACGATTGCAGGACATTCGCCCGGGGAAATCTCGCGTTCCCGGCAGCTGACACATTGATAAGGAATTTTCAGATTATCGAGTGTCCGAAACACATCTTCGATCGCAATTTTATCCGTCAAATGCGGTATCGCTTCTGAGATCGCCGAGCGTCGGTTGCTCAGACCGGCGTGCTCCAGAAGCTTCTGGAATTGAACGATAAAACGATCGGCGACAAAGGCGGTCATGCGGCACCTTTCTGGGCATAGCTCACGCCGTCTGACTGCGCATCTGTGCGAAAGGCTTGAAGCGTTTGATCTACTTCAACGGTGGCTGTGATACTCGTGTTCGCCAGCGACTTCATCCGTGGATCAGGACTGTACATTAGGATTGTCGGGCGATCCTCAAGCCCTGCAATGAAGGATTTCAGGGCCTCGCGCTCATCTTGATCGAGGATGGCCGTCGGCTCATTCATAAGTAGAATGCTGGGCTTGAGCGAAAACGCGCGAACCAGCGAGATCAGCTGTCTATTGACCGGGTCGCGTTCGAAATTGTCGCCTATTCCAAGTTGCGTATTGTAGCCAAAGGGGAGCCTGTTGACACGTTTCGCAAGCCCGAGCGCCGCTGCATATTCGACGGCAAGATCTGCTTGTTCCAAGCCTCCGAACCCGCTCATGTTTTCAATGAGCGTGCCATGAAAGACGGCGGGATCTCGCTCTAGCAGAACAAGCGACGACTTGCCCCGCGCCGCGGCAAGTTCGGCTGCCGGTCGTCCGTCGATCTGAACCTGACCTGCCAAAGGACGCTGTTGGCCCGTGACAACATCAAACAGCCGATCAGTGAGCCGCGAGTTCACTTGAGCCCCGTCTACCAAAGCGATCTGGCCCGGTTGGATATCCCCGTCCAGACTGACGCGGGTTGCCAGTGTCTCATCCCGAACGGTTAATGCAAGCTGGGAAATCCTGACCCGCCCGCGCAGCACCTCAGGGGTCAGCGGCTTGAAGTCCTGCTGGGGCAACGCCTCAATACCAGCCAGCTTTTTTCGCTGCATGGAGATGCTCTCTGACTGCACCCAAAACGTTATCAGTTTCATCAAGGGCTGAATGACGCGCCCGTTTAGCATCATGCATGCCGCGAGCTCAGCAATCCCGATGCGCTGATCTATGACGAAGAAAGCGCCGACCAACCCCATGCATGCCACGCAAAACTGTGAAAAAACCGCGCTGAAGTTCTGAGCAAATCCGGCAAAGACAATCAGGCGGTGACTGGAGGCGACAGACTGTTGCTGTAGCATTTCAAAGCGCCGAGCCATCTGGCGTTCCATCGTATTCGCCTTCAAAGGCTCGATCCCACCCAAAACCTCCGAAAGAAACGCGTATCTTCGTTCATCAAGGGATTTTCGTTTTCCAAAGATGCTCGATTGGGCATGCTTTGTGGCAAATGCGAATACGAGGATCAAAACAAGCGCCCCCAACGGCACCATAACCAGCCATCCGCCCACAAGCCCGATCATTGCGATAAAGACAAATGTGAACGAGATATCGATGGCCAAAGCTTGGTTTTGGCCAGAATAGAAATCACGCAGCTTCGCGACGGCGGAGTAACGCTCCAAAATTGCAGGTTTGGATTGAGAGTCAAACTCAAACGTGTTTGCCGACAGCACCCGGTTCAGAAAACGCCCATGGTTTTGAACAGCCGTCTTCTCAGCAGACCAGGTCAAAATAGTTGAACGACACCATCGCAGGCCAAATTCAAATGCGGCTGAGACCACAAGGATAAGGGATAGAAGCGTCAGCGTTTCTGTGGCTTGAAACGGGATGACCCTGTCGAAAACCAGAAGAATGCTCAATGGCATGAGCAAACCCAAGACGTTTAGAAAGAGCGACGAAAGCACAATCGGAAACTCGGTGCTCAAGTCTTTGACGCGTGTAACGAAACCCAATGGGAACCTCTTAAAGCATTTAGGCTCCCGATAGCGTCAGCACCTTAAAGCGTCGTAAATTTCAACGCCGCTCCCATTCCGAATTTTAGAAACTTTTTTGCATTATTTTAGCTACTTAGATGTGAATTCTTCCGGCGCTTACGAGTATATACAGCGTGGTATTAGTCGGTTGAACGGTGAAATTCATGAGTGATGATAGCTCCAAAACAGACGTATCCGGCTTTGTCGACAGAGCGGATGACGACGACGAAAAAGAAGAAATTCTGAAAGAATTTGGTCGTGAAACACAGGCATACGACTCTGACCCGACACGCAGCAC
>CAKZYL010000278.1 GCA_937884705.1 uncultured Roseovarius sp.
ATAGGACATACCGGGGAACTGGCCGCCGCCCTGATTGACCTGCACACACCCAGCATCCAGCGCCCGCGTTACGCGGGAGACCGAGCAGACATCACGGGCAAAGATGAAGGCGGCCAACCCGTAATGGGTGTCGTTGGCCTGTGCGATCATTGCGTCCTCGTCCTCCCACGGGATCGCCACAAGAACCGGCCCGAACACCTCTTCGCGTGCGATGCGCCAGGAATTGTCGAGCCCTGACAAGATCGTCGGCACCGGGTGAAAGCCTTGATCCGTGGCTTTGGGCGTCTCACCCACCAAGAAGGTCGCGCCTTGGGCCTCCGCTTCGGCCACATAGGCGCAAATCTCTGAGTAGCGCTCTTCGTTGACCACGGCACCGATGTCGCTCTCTTCGTCGAGCGCGTCCCCCACCTGCATCGCGGCGGCTTTTGCCACGACTTTGGGCATCAGCTCGTCCCACACGGAGGCATGCACGAAAAGCCGCGATCCGGCGGTGCAGCTCTGGCCCTGGCGGGCAAAGCGCATGGCGTTCACGACCCCTTGGGCCGTCGCCTCAATGTGCTCGGGCGTGCAGGCATCAGGGATAATGATGCAGGGGCTTTTGCCGCCCAGCTCCAGCGTGACATTGGCGATGCGGTCGGCGGCGGCATGGGCCACCAGCTTGCCCACCTCGGATGATCCGGTGAAGGACACTTTGGCGACGCCGGGATGCGTGGCCAGCGCGGCGCCCGCCTCTTCGCCCAGTCCCGTGACCACGTTGAAAACGCCCGGCGGGAAGATATCGGCGGCCATCTCAACCAGTTTCAGCACGGCCAATGGCGCATCCTCTGCCGGTTTCAGCACCAGACAATTCCCGGTCGCAAGCGCCATGGAAATCTTGACCGCACCAAGCTGCAGCGGGGAATTCCAAGGAATGATGGATCCCACCACGCCCAAGGGTTCGCGCGTGGAATAGGACATGAGGCCCGGCCCAAAGGGCAGCGTCTCGCCCTTTTGCTCACCTGCCACGCCGCCATAGTATTTGAGCACGCCCGCCGCGCCCATGGCCTCACCCCGCGATTGGGTGCGGATCGCATTGCCGCTCTCTGCGGCCAGGATACGCGCCACGTCTTCGGCATTGGCGATCAGGCGATTGGACAGCTCGGTCAGCATCGCGCCCCGCTCAGCGGCCGGTCGCGCTGCCCAATCACGCCGCGCGCGCTCTGCAGCGGCGACGGCCAAATCCACCTCTACGCTGGTGCCGCGGCCCACCTCGCAGATCACACTGCGCCGCGACGGGTTTTCCACCGGCAGCGTCTCACCGCTTGCGGGCCAGTGCCACGCACCGTCGATGAAGCATCCGGCAAGGCCATCTGTTGGCAGGGTGTAGTCCAAAATCGCCATGCGATGTCCTATCCGTTGTCCGGCAAATCCCGGAGGTGTTTGTAAAATGCTGAAAAATCGCGATCGCCGTGGGTTTCGGCAAAGCTGGTAAAGTCTTGCGCTGCCTTCGCGCCAAAGGGCGTCTCCTGTCCCATTGCGGTGGCCGCTGCCTGGGCAAGACGCAGATCCTTGGCCATCAATCGCATGGCAAAGCCCGGGTCAAAATCATTGGAGGCCGGGCTTTCGGGCACGACGCCCGGAATGGGACAGCGGTTTTCGAGGGTCCAGCTTTGCGCCGCAGCACCTGCACAGAGCGCGTAGAACTTCTTGAGGTCGAGGCCGAGACTGTCGGCCAGCGCAAAACCCTCCATCACGGCCATCGCGGTGATGCCGCAGATCATGTTGTGGCTGGCCTTGGCCGCTTGTCCCGCGCCCGAGGGCCCGAAATGGGTGATCTTGGATCCCATGGCCTCCAGTAGCGGTAGATTTTGCTGAAAGGCCTCCTCGGGGCCGCCGACCATAAAGCTCAGGCTGCCGGTTTCCGCCCCCGCAGGACCACCCGAGACCGGCGCATCCAGCATGCCAAACCCTTGGGCCTGGGCCGCGTTGGCGAGGGCCTTGGTGCTTTCGACATCAATGGTTGAGCAATCAATCAGGCGTGTCTCCGGCGTCGCATGCGGACGCACCAGCGTGTCATGCACCTCGGTCACATGGCGCCCTTCGGGCAGCATGGTGATCACCACGTCGGCCTGTGAGATGGCAGCGCCAGAGGGCTCCATCGCCCCGTCAAATGCGGCGCGCATATCGGCGCTCACGTCCATGCCCATCACATCGTGGCCTGCATTGCGCAGCACGCGGGCCATGGGGCCGCCCATCGTGCCCAGCCCGATGAATGCGATTTTGGTCATCTGTGACCCTCCCATGTGGTCTTGCAGACAACGCTAACCTGCAAAGGCTTTTGGAAAAAGGAGGCCTTTGCGTGAAAGATTCTCATGTAACGCCGCGAATTTTCGAATTGAGTTCGCGCAGCGTGTGATGATCCCCTGTTGGCGGATCATCCCAGACGAGGTCAGACGAGGTGAAATGGCCCGACGACACCGGTCAAAGCCCGACATAGAGCACGCGCAGGTGACGGCACCGCCTCAGGGCGGTCGGTACCGGCCGCTTGACCCCGCGCGCCTTGATCAGATCGTGCGGGCCGCCTTTGATATCCTGGCCAAAACCGGCATGGGAGAGTGCCCCCCGCCTTTGGCCGCGCGCATGGTCAAGGCCGGTGCGGAATTGCGCCCGGACGCACGGGTGTGCTTTCCGCAGGCCATGGTGGAAACCGCGATTGATCGCGCGGCCAAGCGGGTCAATTTGCCGGGCTTTATAGAGGATTTCGGTCTCACGATTGGGGGTGGCCGCGTTCATATCGGCACCGGTGGCGCGGCGACCGAAGTTCTGGATGGCGCCTCCGGTCAGTTTCGCGGCGCTCAGCTGCGCGATCTCTATGATCTCATGCGCCTGATTGGCCAGTTACCCAATGTCCACTACGGTCTTCGCCCCGTCGTTGCACGCGACATGGACCAGCCGTTTCTTCTGGATCTCAATACGGGCTTTGCCTGTCTCAAAGCCTGCCCCAAGCCGATCGGGATCAGCTTTGACGGCGCGGCGCATCTGCCCGCTGTCGTCTCAATGTTTGACGCAAGCCTTGGCCGCAAAGGTGGCTTTCGGGTGCAGCCCTTCTGTTTTGGCGTGATCGTGCATGCGGTTTCGCCTCTGCGCTACGCGCCCGAAGGGGTGGAGATCATGCAAGAGGCAATGGCCCACGGCATGCCGCTGCAGATCTGCACGGCGGCGCAAGCAGGCGCCACAAGCCCCGTCACCCTCGCGGGTGCTCTGGCGCAAGGGCTGGCGGAAACCTTGGCGGGGCTCATGGTCGTGGATGCGATCCAGCCGGGATATCCCTGCATCTTTGCCTTCATGCCGTTCATCTCTGACCTGCGCACCGGGGCGATGACCGGCGGGTCGGGGGAGGCGGCCGTGGCTGCTGCGGCCGCAGCTCAGCTTTTGCTGCATCTGGGGCTGCCCTCGACAGCCTCGGCTGGGATGACAGACGCCAAGACGCCTGACGCGCAGGCGGGCTACGAGAAAGGCTATACCGTGGCCCTCGCCGCGCAGGCGGGCGCGGACATGATCAACCTGTCGGTGGGCATGCTAGGCTCCATCATGGCGGCGTCTTGTGAGGCGCTGGTGATCGATGATGACATGTGCGGCGCCATCCTGCGCGCGGTCCAAGGCGTTCACATGACAGACAGCGCCATCGATCTCGACCGGATCGAGGCCGTTGCCACCGGCGAAGGCCACTATCTGGGAGAAGCGCAGACCCTTGCGCTGATGAAAAGCGAGTATGTCTATCCCAGTCTTGGCAACCGCCAGAGCATTTCGGATTGGCAGGACGCGGGATCGCCCACGATCTGGGACACGGCCGTCACCCGCACCAAGGACTTGCTGCAAGAGCCGCCCACGCATCTGCCCAAAGAGCGGGAGGCCGCGATCCGTGCCGCCTTTGACATTCGATTGCCCATTGGAGCCTGACCCATGAAAGATACAGCACAGGTTGTCGTGATCGGCGGCGGGGCCGTCGGTACCTCGATCCTCTACCATCTGGCGCTGGCGGGCGTCACCGACACGCTGCTTCTGGAACGCGATGAGCTGACCTCGGGCTCCACGTGGCATGCGGCGGGCAATATCCCGACCTACGCCACCTCCTGGCTGGGCATGCGCGCGGGCAATTACGCGTGGTCGATCTATAAAGGTTTGGCCGAGACAGTGGACAGCGCGATCACCTATCGCCACACCTCTGCCTTCTGGCCCGCCCATACCGCCAAGCGCATGGATCTCTTTCGCCATCTCTGTGGCGTGTCGGAAAGCGCGGGCTACGATCTGCGCATGCTGAGCCCGGGGGAGATGGATGAGATGCACCCGTTCTGGCACCCCGATGACACGGTTCTGGGCGGCATTTTTGATCCTTACGAAGGAGATATCGACCCCAGCCAGCTGACCCAGGCGTTGGCGAAAGGCGCCCGTGATCTCGGCGCGCAGATCGAACGGTTTGCACCCGTCACGGCCATAAATCGCACCCCGAGCGGTGAGTGGGAGGTTACCTGCGCCAAGGGCACCGTCCGCGCAGAAACCGTGATCAACGCGGCGGGCTTCTACGGTCGCAAAGTCGCTGAAATGGCCGGGCTCAGCGCGCCGGTTGTCACGCTGGAACACCAATACCTCGTGACGGAACCGCTGCCCCAACTGGAAGCGCATGCGCCGCTTTTCCCACTGGTGCGTGACCCTGACATTCGCTTTTACCTGCGGCGGGAACGCAATGCCTTCCTCGTGGGCTCCTACGCCCATGACGGTCGCCCCGCGTGGGAGAAAGACGGCCCGCCTGACGACTTCGCCCATCAGCTGTTCCCCGACAGCGTAGAGGATATCCTTGAGGTCCTCGATGCCACCATCGCCCACGTCCCGCTTTTGGCCGAAGCCGGCGCGCAGCGATACGTCACTGGCACCATCGCCTAAGCCCCCGATGCGCTGCCGCTGGTGGGCCCCGCGGCGGGTGCGCCGAATTTCTATCAGGCCACCGGCGTGCAGATTGGCATCACCCACTCGGCAGCCATCGGCAAAGCCATGGCAGAATGGATCACGGAAGGCGAAACCGAATGGGATCTCAGCGCCTGGGACCCGCGCCGTTTTGGAAACTGGGCCACGCAGGACTATGCCAACAGCCGGGCCTCGCAGCACTATGACCTGCAATATGCGGTGCCCTTTCCCCACCGAAACATGCAGCGCGGGCGCCCCGTACAGCGCACGCCGCTCTATGATCGTCTGAAATCCCAGGGGGCGGTCATGGGCCAAATCGCCGGATGGGAACGCGCGTTTTGGTTTGAGACAGACACGATCAAAGACGGCGGCGAGGCTGATCTCTCATTCCACCATGAACCGTGGCAGGATGCCGTCGCGCAGGAATGCCGGACGGTTGCGGACCGTGTCGGGGTGATGGATCACGGCGGCTTTACCAAATACGATGTGCGCGGGCCGGGGGCAGAGGCCTATCTCAACCGTATGTTTTGCGGAACGTTGCCCAAGCCCGGGCGCGTGCGGCTCAGCTACATGCTGACCCCCAAGGGCCGCATCTGGTCAGAGGCCACAATCGCACGCCTGAGCGATGACCGCTTCCTGCTCTGCGGCCCGACGCTGGCCGATCTGCGCGATTTTGATTGGCTCTCGGCCCATGCGCCGGCCTCGGGTGTGTCGCTCCGCCGTGGTTATGCCCACGATGCCGCCTTGATGGTCATGGGGCCCCAAAGCCGCGAGGTGCTGGCCCCGCTCACCGATGCTGATCTCTCTGCCACGGCCGCGC
>CAKZYL010000279.1 GCA_937884705.1 uncultured Roseovarius sp.
TCGACAATTTCGCCCTTCTGTCGATCCCTATGTTTATCATAATGGGGGCCTCGATTGCCTCTACGCGGGCAGGGGCCGATCTCTACGAGGCGCTGGAGCGCTGGCTCACCCGCGTGCCAGGCGGGCTCGTTGTCTCCAACCTCGGGGCCTGCGCGCTGTTTGCCGCGATGTCCGGATCCAGCCCTGCAACTTGCGCGGCGATCGGAAAGATGGGCATCCCCGAGATGCGCAAGCGCGGCTATCCCGACGGCGTTGCGGCGGGCTCCAGCGCGGCCGGCTGCACGCTTGGCATTCTGATCCCACCCTCGATCACAATGATTGTCTACGGCATCGCAACTGAGACCTCGATTGGGCGGCTCTTTCTGGCAGGCGTCTTCCCAGGGCTTTTGCTTGTGGGCCTCTTCATGGGCTGGTCGCTTTACTCCACCTGGCGGTCTGGCAACGCCGAGGTCCTCAGTTCCGGCACATATACCTGGGCGCAGAAAATAGAGATCCTGCCCCGCGTCCTGCCCTTCATCGGCATAATCATCGGTGTGCTTTACGCCATGTATGGCGGGGTTGCGACGCCGTCGGAAACTGCTGCTGTGGGCGCGCTTTTGTGCCTGCTGATCGCCATGGTGATCTACAAGCTCTGGAACCCTGCTGACCTCTGGGTGGTCCTGCGCGACAGCACCAAGGAAAGCGTGATGATCCTCTTCATCATCGCCGCCGCCGGTGTCTTTTCTTACATGCTGAGCTCGCTTTTCATCACGCAGAGCATTGCGGCGTGGATCGGCGAGCTGGATGTCAATCGCTGGGTCCTGATGGGCGCGGTCAATGTGTTCCTCATTATCGCTGGCTTCTTCCTGCCGCCTGTGGCCGTGATCCTGATGGCCGCGCCGATCCTCTTGCCGATCATCACCAGTGCCGGGTTCGATCCGATCTGGTTTGCCGTGGTGCTGACCATCAACATGGAGATCGGCCTGATATCGCCGCCCGTCGGGCTTAATCTGTACGTCATCAACGGGATTGCGCCCGATATTTCGCTGAAAACCATCCTGCAGGGCTCGCTGCCCTTTGTGGCATGCATGATCGTTGCTATCATTCTCTTGTGCATCTTCCCCGGCATCGCCACGTGGTTGCCAAACGCCGTGATGGGATAACGCTATGGCCACTTTCTCTGACCTTTTGATGACTGTTCTGGACCGCCGCGTCGGGTTCAGCGTCTTGGGGCGGGAAGACAGCCGTAACATCGAGGAATTGACCCAGGCCCTGGTGGGCGCCTCCGGGGAAGTCACGGGGCGCGCCACAGGGCAGCTGATTTTAGAGAGATATGCCGGTCTGGATGAGGCAGGCAAGCGGGCGTTCTTTCAGCATTTGGCGGTGGAGATGAACTTCACTCCCGCCGATGTGAGGGCCGCGCTTTCCGCCTATGAGGCAGACCCCTCCAAAGCCACGTACCGCGCCTTCATGAGCGTCTCAGAGCCGCCCCGTCAGGAGTTCTTCCGCCGCCTCAACCGCGTGCCCGGTGCCACAGAACGGCTGGTCTCGATGCGCGCGGATCTTTTGGAGATGGTGCGTGATGCGCCGGAGCTCGCGGCGCTTGATCTGGACCTCATGCACCTCTTCGCCTCATGGTTCAATCGCGGATTTCTCGTGTTGCGCCCGGTCAGTTGGGAAAGCCCGGCCTACGTGCTGGAAAAGATCATCGCCTATGAGGCGGTCCACACCATTGAAAGCTGGGAGGATCTGCGCCGCCGGGTTGAGCCGCCCGACCGTCGCTGCTTTGCGTTTTTCCACCCGGCCATGCCAGATGAGCCGCTCATTTTCGTCGAAGTTGCCCTGACCAAGGGCGTGCCCGGCTCGGTGCAGGACCTTTTAAAGGAAGAGCGTGAGACCCTCACCGAAGAGGACGCGGACACGGCTGTCTTTTACTCCATATCCAACTGTCAGGCGGGCTTGGCCAGCATCTCCTTTGGCAATTCGTTGATCAAACAAGTCGCCGCCGATCTGTCGCTTGAATTGCCGGGTCTGAAAACCTTTGTGACCTTGTCGCCCATCCCCGGCCTCGCCGCATGGGCTGGCGACGTGGAGGAAGACACAGACCTGCGCATGCTGGCGGCCCATTATCTGGTGTCCGCCAAACGCGACGATGGCCTGCCGCTCGATCCCGTCGCGCGCTTCCACCTCGGCAACGGGGCGCAAGTTCACAACGTGCATGCCGGCGCAGATCTGTCCGATCGTGGTGTGGCGCAGTCCTTCGGGACGATGGTCAATTACCTCTATGATCTGCGCCGCGTTTCGCAGAACCATGAGCGGTTCGCCACCTCGCGCAAGATCGCTATGTCGTCCGAAATTCGCGCCCTTGATGCGGCGGGCAAAAAGCTGCTGACGAGGAGGGCACAAAGTGATGAACCCGCTATATGATCAGCTTTTCGGCAGACATGCAGGGCAGGACACGCCTTTCCTGATCCTGCCCGATGAGCAGGTGATCACCCATGCTGCGTTTCTTTCCGAGGCCGCGCAGATCGCCCATGTGCTGGTCAAAGCAGGGCTGCAACCAGGCGACCGTCTGGCCGCGCAGATCCACAAATCCCCACAAGCCCTGGCGCTCTATGCCGCCTGTGCGCAAGCGGGCGTTGTGTTTTTGCCGCTCAACAACGCCTACACGGCGTCCGAGCTGACGTATTTCATCGAGAATTCTGGCGCCCGCATGGTGATTTGCGACGAAGCGGCGCGCGGGATGCTCACACCAATTGCCGCAGACCTCGGCGCGCAGGTCGAGACACTGAACGCTGATGGGGGCGGGTCTCTAACCGAGAAGGCGGCGCCCGAGGCGGCTCACTTCAACACGGTTGCCCGGCGCGAGGATGATCTTGCGGCCTTCCTCTATACCTCCGGCACCACGGGGCGGTCCAAAGGCGCGATGCTCACGCAGCGCAACCTTTTGTCAAATGCCGAAACCCTGACGGATTACTGGCGCTTCACGTCAGACGATGTGCTCTTGCACGCGCTGCCGATCTTCCACACCCATGGTTTGTTTGTCGCCACCAACATTATTTTGCTGGCGGGCGGGGCGATGATCTTCCTGCCCAAATTCGACGCAGGCGAAATGGCGCGCCTGATGCCCAAGGCCACGTCGATGATGGGGGTGCCTACCTTTTACACCCGTCTTCTGGATACGCCTGACTTCACCCGCGATCTGACAGCGCATATGCGGCTTTTCGTGTCTGGGTCCGCGCCGCTTCTGGCGGAGACACATGTCGCGTTCGAGGCCCGCACAGGGCACCGCATTCTGGAACGCTACGGCATGACAGAAACCAATATGAACACCTCCAACCCTTATGACGGTGACCGGCGCGCTGGCACGGTGGGCTTTCCGCTGCCGGGGGTGGAGCTCAAGATCACCGATCCTGACATCGGCGAGAGCGTGCCCACGGGCGATATCGGCCAGATCGAGGTGCGCGGCCCGAACGTGTTCAAAGGCTATTGGCAAATGCCGGAGAAAACCGCGGCCGAGCTGCGCGCGGACGGGTTCTTTATCACGGGCGATCTGGGGCGGGTGGACGAAGATGGCTACGTCCACATTGTTGGGCGCAACAAAGATCTCATCATTTCAGGCGGGTACAACATCTACCCCAAAGAGATTGAGCTTGTTCTGGATGACCAACACGGTGTGCTGGAAAGTGCCGTCATCGGCGTGCCCCACGCAGATTTCGGAGAGACCGTCGTGGCGATCATCGTTCCAGAGGCGGGCTCCTCACCCGATCTCAAGGCGATAGAAAGCGCTGCGGCCGGAGCGCTTGCCCGCTTCAAGCATCCGCGCCGGTACATCCTGCTCGAAGAGCTGCCTCGCAACACCATGGGCAAGGTCCAAAAGAACATGCTGCGGGATGCCTACAAGGACCTCTTCGAAACCGCGTAGGGTGGGGTTTCACCCCACCGTTGCCTTCGCGCGTGACACGTACCGACAATTGAGCCAGATTGGCCTGAAAAGCCCGTTCGGATCACCGCGCATATGACCCTTCCAACATCTTCCAAAACCATCATTGTCGGCGGCGGCATTGTCGGCTGTTCCACAGCCTATCATCTCGCCCATATGGGCCAGGAGGTCGTGCTGCTCGACAAGGCGCAGCTTACATCGGGCTCCACCTGGCACGCCGCGGGCCTTGTCGGTCAATTGCGCAGCTCTGCCAATATCACGCAGCTCTTGGGCTACTCCATTTCTCTCTACGACGCGCTCGAAGAGGAAACTGGCCTCGCCACCGGGTGGAAGATGAACGGCGGCTTGCGGCTTGCCTGCAATGAAGAGCGTTGGACGGAGGTCCGCCGTCAGGCGACAACGGCGCATAGTTTCGGTCTGGATATGGAGCTTCTGAGCCCGCAAGAGGCGCAGGATCTCTGGCCGCTCATGGATATCTCAGACGTCGTCGGCGCGGCCTATCTGCCGACGGATGGGCAAGCCAGCCCCTCTGACATCACGCAGGCGCTGGCCAAGGGCGCGCGCATGAATAGCGCGCAACTCATTGAGGGCTGCGCGGTGCGCGACATCCTGGTCGACAAGGGCCGCGTCATTGGCGTGCGCACTGATCAGGGCGAGATAACATGCGAGAAGCTGGTGCTCTGTTGTGGCCAATGGACGCGAGAGCTGGCCGCCACGGTCGGGGTCACCGTCCCGCTGGTGTCGATTGAGCATCAATACATGGTCACAGAACCCTTCGGCGTGCCCAGCGACCTGCCGACCTTGCGCGATCCCGATCGCCTGACCTATTGGAAGGAAGAGGTGGGTGGCCTGATCATGGGCGGGTACGAGCCCAACGGCATCCCATGGGCGCAAAACGGCGTGCCAGATCCGTTCGATTTCCAGCTTTTGCAATCCGATTTTGATCACTTTGAGCAGATCATGGAACTGGCCTTGCCGCGCGTGCCCAAGATGCAGGAGGCAGGCATAAAGCAACTGATCAATGGCCCCGAAAGCTTCACGCCGGATGGCAACTTCATCCTGGGCGAAGCGCCAGAGCTGCCCGGTCTCTACATCGGTGCGGGGTTCAACGCTTATGGCATCGCCTCTGGCGGCGGGGCCGGCATGGCGCTGGCAGAATGGGTCGCCAATGGCGCGCCGCCCTATGATCTCTGGCCCGTAGATATTCGCCGCTTTGGTCGACCTCACACAGATACCGATTGGGTCCGTACTCGCACACTTGAGGCCTATGGCAAGCATTACACCATGGCTTGGCCGTCTGAAGAGCACAGCTCTGGCCGCCCCTGCCGCCGCTCCCCGCTTTACGACACGCTCAAAGCGAAAGGCGCCGTGTTCGGTGAAAAACTGGGGTGGGAGCGTCCGAATTGGTACGCGTCGGCGGATGAGACGGCGCATGACATTTACACCTTCCAACGCCCAAACTGGCACGCGCCCGTGGGCCGCGAGCATAGGGCGGCACGTGAAACGGCAGCGCTTTTTGACCAGACCTCATTTGCCAAGTTCATCTTCAAAGGCCCGGATGCGGAAACAGCCCTGGAATGGATGGCAGCGGGCCGCATGGATCGCCCGGTAGGGTCGGTCATCTACACGCAGATGCTCAACGATCGGGCTGGCATTGAATGTGATGTGACCATCACGCGGCTTGCTGAGGATGAGTTCTACATTGTCACAGGCACAGGATTTGCCACGCGCGATTTCCATTGGATCAAAAGCAACATTCCCGCCGGTCTCAACGCGCAGCTGGTGGACGTGACCTCCTCCAACGCGGTGCTGTCGCTTTTCGGTCCAAAAGCGCGCGATATCCTGGCCGCATGTACCCGCGCCGATGTCTCTCATGCCGCCCATCCTTTCGCGACGGCGCGGCGGATTGGCATTGCAGGCTGCCCGGTGCTGGCCAGCCGGATCACCTATGTGGGAGAGCTTGGGTGGGAGCTGCACCTGCCTGTCGAGTATGCGCAAACTGTCTACGATGCGCTCCACGGCGCGGGCCGTGACCATGGTCTCACCGATGCAGGATACCGCGCGATTGAGACGCTGCGCCTCGAAAAAGGCTATCGCGCCTGGGGCTCTGATATCGGCCCAGATCATACGCCACATGAGGCGGGCCTTGGCTGGGCCGTGAAGCTGAAAACAGATGTCGATTTCAAAGGCCGCGCGGCCGCCGAGGCACAGGCCACATCCGGCGTGAAGAAAATCCTCGCAACCTTCACCACAGACCCGGATGTCATTCTCTTTGGTCGTGAAACAATCTTTCGCGATGGGCAGCGGTGCGGCTGGCTCAGCTCCGGCGGGTTTGGCCACACGGTGGGTCGCTCGATTGGGATCGGCTATGTGCGCGCGGACGACGTGATCGATCGCGATTACGTGCTGTCCGGGCACTATCAGCTGGAGGTTGCAACAGAGCTGGTGGATGCAGACGTGACCCTCACGCCCCTCCACGATCCCGGCATGAGCCGGATCAAGTCATAGCCCAGCGGTCCAAAGACGTGCAGTCACCTCGTGTTTCTTCTAGTCAAAAATGTCCCGGTGGGTCGCGCACCGCGCGACAAGGCAGCGCCCCATCCGACCGATCACATCACACAGGATCAACGATCGTTGTGCTGATCTCACCCAGGCCCTCAATGGCCACAGTGCATGTATCTCCAGACTGAAGCGCCCCAACGCCGGCGGGCGTGCCCGTCATGATCAAATCGCCCGCGCAAAGCAAGATCGTGTCAGACAGAAAACTGACCACCTCGGGCACTGACCAAATGAGCTCATGGAGGTCGGCATCCTGTTTCACCTCCCCGTTCACCCGGGTTTGGATAGGCCCTTCCGCCAGATGCCCGACATCCTTGGCGGCCCGGATGGGGCCAATGACGGCAGAGTGATCAAACCCTTTGGCCATGTCCCAAGGCCGGCCCATGGTTTTCGCTTCAGCTTGCATATCACGGCGCGTCAGGTCATTGCCCACCGCGTAGCCCCAAACGTGATCCAGCGCGTCATCCTCGGCTACGCGGGAACCCCCTCGCCCGATCGCCACCACCAATTCGCCCTCGAAATGCAAATTGCTGGTCTGCGGCGGGTAGGGGACGGGCACGCCGCTCTCCACCACCGCATCGGCGGGTTTGGTGAAAAAGAACGGGGGCTCGCGATCCGGGTCCTTGCCCATCTCGCGGGCATGGGCGGCATAGTTGCGCCCCACACAAAAGATGCGCCGCACCGGCCAACGCTCTGCGCGCTCAAAAAGCGCAACCGTCGGCGTTGCCAGATCAAACAGCGCGCTCACTCAACAAGGCCCAATTGCCGCGCGATGGTGGCGCTGTCGTAATAGTCACGGCCCTCAACGACCATGCCGTTTTCGACCCGCATGACCGAACAGTATCGCACCTCCGCGCGTCTGCCTGTCGGTTCAAAATCCCCCAAGCTGGATCGCAACAGTCCAGTATGCGTGCCTGTATTGCGGAACTCGACTGTCGCCCAGTTGCCGCACGCGCTTACAATCACGTTCTCGACCTTGCAAAGACCGTCCGGGAAAGCCTCTCTCCACCGGTGATAGTCGGACTTGTAGCCGTCTTTTCCGGGCAGCTTTTCACCCCGCGCAATATCTTCGAAATCAATGTCGTCTGAGATCACTTCCGCGCCGCGCTCCGGGTCGCGCATATCCCAACTTTCATGAAATTGCCGAACGACCTTTTCGGTGGGATGCATGATCACTGTCCTTTTGCGTGATTTGAGGCATTTCGGAGCGCCAAGTTGCCTCATTGCTCTATGCTGGAGGATGCGGTTGTTGGACGCAAACAGATTTCAAGAAAGTGTGATTTATCTTGCCAAATGCGGAACGGCATACTATTGTATACCAAATCAAAGACCAGACGACAGACCTAATTTTGTCTGGTCCGCATTTGAAACGCCCAGAACGCAACCGACAATAAGCTGCAGGTGCCGCCATGAGCCTTTACACAGAGTATCTCGCCGAGATTGAAACGCGCAAAGAACAAGGGCTAAATCCAAAGCCGATCGAAGACGGCGCCCTTGTGAGCGAATTAATCGAACAGATCAAAGATCTCGAGAATGAGCATCGCGCGGCGTCTATTGACTTCTTCATCTACAACACGCTTCCCGGCACGACGAGTGCGGCAGGATCAAAGGCAGAGTTCCTCAAAGAGATTATTGTCGGAACAGCCATCGTTGACGAAATCGCGCCCAAGTTCGCGTTTGAACTTCTCAGACACATGAAAGGCGGACCCTCAGTGCGGGAGCTGCTGGGTCTGGCCCTGGGAGATGAGCCAAAGATTGCCGTTGCCGCAGCAGACGTGTTGAAAACGCAAGTCTTCCTCTATGAGGCCGACACCGACCGGCTGGACGCCGCCTACAAGGCCGGAAACACTGTCGCGACCGATATCCTTGAAAGCTACGCGCAGGCCGAGTTCTTCACCAAGCTGCCGGACATCGATGAAGAGATCAAAGTGGTCACCTACATCTCTGCTGAGGGCGACGTCTCCACCGACCTTCTGTCACCCGGCAATCAGGCGCATTCGCGGTCTGACCGAGAGCTGCACGGCAAATGCATGATCTCCGAGGCGGCGCAGAAGGAAATTCAGGACCTGCAAAAACAGCACCCCGATGCCCGCGTCATGCTGGTGGCCGAAAAAGGCACCATGGGTGTCGGATCGTCCCGGATGTCGGGCGTCAACAACGTGGCACTCTGGACCGGCAAACAGGCCTCTCCTTACGTGCCCTTCGTGAATATCGCCCCCGTGGTGGGCGGCACCAACGGTATCTCGCCCATCTTCCTGACAACCGTCGGCGTGACTGGCGGCATCGGTCTTGATCTAAAAAACTGGGTGAAAAAGGTGGATGCCGACGGCAACCCGATCATCGGCAACACCGGCGATCCGATCCTTGAACAGAAGTACTCGGTTGAGAACGGAACCGTCCTGACAATCAACACCAAGGATAAAAAGCTGCTGGATGAAGACGGCAATGAGCTCGTAGATGTGGCCTCTGCCTTCACGCCGCAGAAGATCGAGTTCATCAAGGCGGGCGGGTCTTACGCCATCGTCTTCGGCAAGAAGCTGCAGACATTTGCCGCAGAAACGCTGGGCATCGAGATGCCGGTGGTCTTTGCCCCCTCCAAAGAGATCTCCCACGAAGGCCAGGGCCTGACCGCGGTTGAGAAGATCTTCAACAAAAATGCAGTGGGCGTCAGCTCCAAAGAGCCGCTGCATGCGGGCTCTGACGTGCGGGTGAAGGTGAACATCGTCGGCTCGCAGGACACCACCGGCCTCATGACATCGCAGGAATTGGAGGCGATGGCGGCCACGGTGATTTCGCCCACGGTGGACGGTGCCTATCAGTCGGGCTGTCACACCGCCTCCGTCTGGGACATAAAGGCCCAGGAGAACATCCCGAAGCTTATGAAATTCATGAATAATTTCGGGCTGATCACGGCGCGGGACCCCAGGGGTGTTTACCATTCGATGACGGATGTGATCCACAAGGTGCTCAACGACATCACCGTTGATGACCGCGCTATCATCATCGGCGGCGACAGCCACACGCGCATGTCCAAGGGCGTCGCCTTCGGCGCGGACTCAGGCACGGTCGCGCTCGCGCTGGCCACGGGTGAGGCGACAATGCCAATCCCGGAATCCGTGAAGGTCACGTTCCAGGGCGAAATGGCTGACCACATGGATTTCCGCGACGTAGTCCACGCCACCCAGGCGCAGATGCTGCAGAAATTCGGGGACAATGTCTTTCAGGGGCGCGTGATCGAAGTGCATATCGGCACGTTGATGGCCGATCAGGCCTTCACCTTCACCGATTGGTCGGCAGAAATGAAGGCCAAGGCGGCGATCTGCATCTCAGAAGATCACACGCTGATCAAATCGCTGGAACTGGCCAAGAGCCGCATCCAGATCATGATCGACAAGGGCATGGAGAACGAGGCCGAGACCCTGCAAGGCCTGATCGCAATCGCCGACGCGCGGATCGAAGAGATCCGGTCCGGCGCGGTGCCTGCGCTGCAGCCCGATGAGGATGCAAAATACTTCGCCGAAATGGTGGTGGATCTCGACATCATCAACGAGCCGATGATCGCCGATCCGGACGTGAACAACGTGGACGTCTCCAAGCGCTACACCCACGACACCATTCGCCCTGTGTCCTTCTACGGAGCGGAAAAGCAGGTGGATTAGGGCTTCGTAGGAACCTGCATGGTGCAAAAGGGCGATCTGAAGATCGTGGTGCAGATGCTGCGCAACCTCGAAAAGAGCGGGCAGGAGATCAAGTTCAAAGCGCCGCTCGTGGTGGCCGCGCCGACCTACAACATCATTGATGAGCTCAAAGAAGAGGGCGACTGGGAAGTGCTGCAACGGTACTCAGGCTTTGAGTTCGATGACTTCATGCCCAAAGCCACGCCGCGCAAAGAGTATGAAAACCAGCTTTATCTCGAGCGGCCAGGCTGCAACCTCTGCATGGGCAATCAGGAAAAGGCGGAGAAGGGTGACACAGTTCTCGCCACCTCGACGCGCCTCTTCGCGGGCCGTGTTGTCGAAGACAGCGCAGAGAAAAAGGGCGAATCCCTTCTGGCATCGACCCCAGTGGTGGTTCTCTCTGCGATCCTTGGCCGGACGCCCAGCATGGAAGAATACAAGGCGGCCGTGGAAGGGATCAAACTTACAAAGTTCGCGCCGCCCAAAAAGACGCCGCTTGACGCGCTATCTGTGCACTACTGATTTCGCTTTGGCGCGATCAGAATTTTGCAAAATTCTGCCTAAGAAAATGGTCCTTCAGGCAAAGCCTATCCCTGTTTCATGAGTTGGGACGCCGGCTAGTAATCCTCGCCCTTGTATTGGTTCGGTCGCCCTCTAGCTGCATTTAGCCCGACGAAGGCGGCCCAATTGTCGCCAGGACGCCAGATGCTTTCCATGTTCGCTGCTGTATCTTCCACGCTTATGCCCGCTGCATCTTGTGCAAACCTGTAAAAGAAGGCGCTGACGCGGGCGTTGTAGATGCAATGAACGTGGATTGTCTCATCCGGATGAGCGCACAGGATATCTCGGAACTCTTCAAAATCCGCGTCCGTGGGGTGTTCAAAATCTACGGGGATGTAATCATAGGCCATGCCCAGCTCTGTCACCGTGCCGGGCTCATCGTCAAGCGCGCCCTTGTTGTCATGCGGCCCAAGATTGACAATGCGCGTGACACCCATCTCTTTCAGCTCTGCCAGTTCGGCTTCACTGGGCTGGCCCGAGGTGGTGAGGCGCGGCGTCATTCGCCGCCAGTTGAGGATATGTGTCAGGTCCATGTCTGTCCTTTCGTGAGGGCTGCCAGATCGTAAATCGTGCGTTTCAATGGGGCTAGACTACCGAAAACCGCTTTGGCATAAATGACAGGATGACCCCAAATTCTGCCAAAA
>CAKZYL010000280.1 GCA_937884705.1 uncultured Roseovarius sp.
GGATATCTGTGCGCCGTGTCCATTGCCGCCTGAGCCGCCCGGATGGCATGGGGGCTCGGCCCGAGCGCGGTCTCATTGGACGACAGTTTTGAGATGGTCTCAAACCCCTGCAAAGTCGAAATGCCCACCATGTAATAGCCCACATCGGCAAGGCGCTTCTTGGTCGGCGGCAATGTCAGTGTCATGGAAACCTCCGCAAATGTGATCGGGTGAAGGACGTGTTTATCTGTGATCACAGTTATGCTATGGCGGTCCTGCGTGCAAGCTTTACTGCGGAGACCACCATGCCAAAGAACGCCCTGCCCACGACCGGCAAGACATGCGGTGAGGCGCTGATGCACCTACTCGAAGGCTACGGCGTCGACACCGTGTTCGGCATGCCCGGCGAGCATACGCTCGAGCTTTACCGCGGAATTGAGACCAGCAATGTCCGCCACATCCTCGTGCGCCACGAAGGCGGCGCAGGCTTCATGGCCGATGGCTATGCCCGCGCGTCGGGCCGCCCCGGTGTCTGCACCCTGATCACCGGACCGGGGGTGACCAACGCGGCCACGCCGCTTGCCCAGGCCTATGCCGATTCAATCCCGGTCCTCCTCATCTCCAGCGCCAATCGCAGCGAGTCTCTTGGCAAAGGTTGGGGCTGCCTGCACGAGATTACCGATCAGCGCGCGGTCACGGCCCCGCTCACGGCCTTCAGCCACATGGTCACCGACCCCGAAGAGCTGCCCGAACTCATCGCGCAGGCCTTCACCGTGTTCTTCTCTGGCAGGCCCCGGCCCGTGCACATCTCCATCCCCATCGATCTCCTCGACGCGCCCGTGAAAACCGACTGGCAGGTCCGCACGCCCCCGGCCCGGCCGGTCGCGTCTCAGGCCTCGATCCTGGCCGCCGCCCGGATGCTGGCCGAGGCTACCCGCCCCGTCCTCATGGTCGGCGGCGGCGCACAAGACTGTGGCGGCTGCGTCACCCAACTGGCCCAGCATCTCGACGCCGCCGTCGTCAGCTCCAACGCCGGCAAAGGCGTGGTGCCCGAAAGCCATCCGCTCAGCCTTGGCGGCGGCATGATCACCAAGGCCGTGCGTGACTTCGTGGAGACTGCCGATGTCATGCTTTCCATCGGCTGCGAAATCTCTGAGACCGACAGTTTTGAGGATTACCTCACCCTCAACGCGCAACTGATCCGCGTGGACATCGACCCCAGCAAGTTCAACGATATCTACCCCGCCGATCTGGGCGTGCAGGGCGATGCTAAACCCACGGTCGAGGCGATCCTTTCCGCCCTCAAAACCCTCGGGCCCGCCAAAACCCACGGCATGGCGGATCAACTCACCCCCGTCCGCCAAGCCCAAAACGCCGATTTCACCGCCATCGAACAGCAGCACAAGAAACTGCTCCTGAAACTGCGTGAGGTTCTGCCCGACTATGCCATCATGATGGGCGACATCGCACAACTGGTCTACACGGGCTCCGCCGTCATGCCCACCGATCAGCCCCGCACGTGGTTCTATCCGGCAGGTCTCGGCACGCTGGGCTGCGCGCTCCCCGGCGCGGTCGGCGCCAAACTCGCCCTGCCGGATCGCCCCGTGGTGGCGCTGCTGGGCGATGGCGGCTTTCTCTTCACCATTCAGGAACTGGCCACAGCCGTGGAACAAGGCCTCTCCATCCCAATAATCCTATGGAACAACGACGCGCTGGCGATGATCCGCGACGGCATGGTCAAACGCGGCATCCCGGAGATTGGCGTCACCCCCAAAAACCCCGATTTCATCACTGTCGCGCGCGGCTTTGGCTGCCACACCGCCCAACCGGTGAGCCTTGAGGCCTTCGGTGAGGCTGTCACCCATGCCTTGCACGCCGACGCCCCGACCCTCATAGAAGTGCGCGAAAATGCCGATTGGCTGATGCCCCGAACACCGCAATGATCAAAGGATCAAACTTTGCCAGCACATCTGGGATTTGACGCAATCCGCCTCACCCGCATCTCCGATTGGATGCAGGCCCATGTCGCAGAGGGTCGGCTCGCCGGGCTGGCCGTTCAGATCTCGCGGCGCGGAGAGGTGGCCTTTTCCGAGCATACGGGCCTGCAAGATGTTGATAACGCCACGCCCGTGACGCCAGACACGCTCTGGCGGATCTATTCCATGACCAAGCCGGTGACGTCGCTCGCCGCGTTGATGCTTTATGAAGAAGGCGCCTTTCAGCTTGACCAACCGGTGGCGGATTTCATCCCCGCCTTCGGCACGCTGTGCGTCTGGAAGGGCGAAGGCCACGCGCTTGACGACACAGAGCCGCTCAAGCGCCCCGTAACCATCCACGATCTCATGACCCATCAATCCGGGCTGGTCTATGACGGCGCGGATGGCAATGCCCTCGAACGGGCTGTCGCAG